>JADFPO010000036.1:27470-29093 GCA_022562295.1 Gemmatimonadota bacterium | reverse complement strand
GATCTGGGCAGCACCACGCTGGACCATCCCGCCAACCTTGCCCCGTCGACCGTTGATGCCGCCCATCACGTCGCCGAGGTATTCGGACGGCGTTACCACTTCGATGTCCATCACCGGCTCCAGCAACACCGGACGCGCCTTGCTCGCCGCCTGCTTCACCGCCATCGAACCAGCAATTTTGAACGCCATCTCGCTGGAATCGACGTCGTGGTAACTGCCGTCGATTAGTTCGACTTTGACGTCTACTACGGGATAACCTGCCAGAACACCGTTCTCGAGCGCGGCCTTGACTCCGGCCTCGACGGCACCGATGTACTCACGGGGAACCGCCCCGCCGACGATCTTATCTTGGAAAATGAATCCCTGGCCGGGTTGTCGCGGCTCCATGTTGATAACCACGTGGCCGTACTGGCCGCGCCCACCAGTTTGCCGCACGAATTTTCCTTCCACCTCGACGGCGGCCTCCCGGATCGTCTCTCGATAGGCAACCTGAGGACGACCCACGTTGGCTTCCACCTTGAACTCCCGTCGCATACGATCGACGAGCACTTCGAGGTGCAGCTCACCCATGCCCGAGATGATCGTCTGTGCGGTTTCGTCGTCGACGTATACGTGAAAGGTCGGGTCCTCTTCCGCCAGCTTGACGAGAGCGTGACCCAACTTGTCCTGATCGGCCTTGGTCTTCGGCTCGATAGCGACGGAAATCACAGGCTCCGGGAATCGCATGACTTCGAGAATGATCGGATTGTCCGCATCGCACAGAGTGTCGCCGGTGCGAGTTTCCTTCAGACCGATTGCGGCCGCGATGTCGCCGGCGCGAACCTCCGCGATTTCCTCCCGCTTGTTCGCGTGCATCTGCAACAGGCGACCAATTCGCTCTCTCCGATCTTTGGTCGAGTTGTAGACGTAGGATCCTGACTTGAGCACGCCTGAGTAGACGCGGAAGAAGGTGAGTTTGCCGACGTACGGGTCCGTGGCAATCTTGAATGCGAGCGCGCTGAACGGCTCTTCGTCAGAGGCCTGCCGCTCGACGTGCGTCTCATCGTGATGTGGCGTATGCCCTCGAACCGGCGGAACGTCGAGAGGACTTGGCAGAAAATCGACGATGCCGTCTAGCAATCGCTGTACGCCTTTGTTTTTGAACGCTGCGCCGCAAAAGACTGGGACGACCGCTCCCGAAATGGTCGCTCCTCGAATGGCTCGCCGGATTTCAACTTCCGACAATTGATCTCCGCTCAAGTACTTCGCGAGTAACTCCTCGTCGTGCTCTACCGTAGCTTCAATCAGCTCATGACGCAGTTGGCCGACCTTCTCGACGAACGCCTCCGGCACCGGTCCCTCGACCCATTTCACGCCGAGCGACGCTTCGTCATAGACGACCTCGACGTTGCGAACGATATCGATCAACCCGGTGAACAACTCCCCACTGCCGAGGGGATATTGCACGGCGTACGCGTTGGCGCCAAGACGGTCCCGCACCATCGAGAGACACCGATCGAAATCGGCCCCCACACGATCCATCTTGTTCACGAACACAATCCGCGGGACGCTGTACCGATCGGCTTGGCGCCACACGGTCTCTGTCTGCGGTTCCACGCCGCCAACCGCATCGAGTAGCGCCAC
>JADFPO010000036.1:14970-27371 GCA_022562295.1 Gemmatimonadota bacterium | reverse complement strand
TCGAAATCGGCCCCCACACGATCCATCTTGTTCACGAACACAATCCGCGGGACGCTGTACCGATCGGCTTGGCGCCACACGGTCTCTGTCTGCGGTTCCACGCCGCCAACCGCATCGAGTAGCGCCACAGCGCCATCCAGTATGCGGAGCGAGCGCTCCACTTCTACAGTGAAATCGACGTGTCCCGGCGTGTCGATGATGTTGATCTGATGCATTTCACCAAACCGCTCCCACTCACAGAACGTCGCCGCCGCCGTAATCGTGATGCCGCGCTCCTGCTCTTGCTCCATCCAATCCATCGTGGCGGTACCGTCGTGGACTTCGCCAAGCTTGTACGTACGCCCGGTGTAGTAGAGAATCCGCTCGGTCGTGGTGGTCTTACCCGCATCTATATGCGCCATGATCCCGATATTGCGGATCTTGCCGAGCTCAACGGCGCGTGTCGATGTATTCATGCGATCTATGTACTCTCTACCCGCGCGGTCTAGTTGCGCGCCGTTGTGTTTTGAGCCAGCGAAAAAGCGGGGCGACCGTCATCCGTCGTGCGGACCGGTATCGCACCGCGATCTAGTGGTTCTGAGTGAGGGACCCGCATCAACGGGGCCCAACCGTCATGTCCTTACAGATTTACCATCGGTAGTGCGCGAACGCCCGGTTGGCCTCCGCCATCCGGTGGGTGTCCTCGCGTTTCTTTATCGAGTTGCCCTCGCCACGTGACGCCATCGTCAACTCCATCGCAAGGCGTTCGGCCATGGTCTTTTCGTTGCGGGCACGCGCGTACATCAAGATCCATCGGATCGCCAACGCCGTCCGCCGATCGGGCCGAACCTCGATCGGCACCTGATACGTGGCACCGCCAACCCTCCGGCTCTTGACCTCGACCGACGGCCTGACATTGCTCAGCGCCTGCTTGAACACGTTGACGCCCGGCTGCCCCGTACGCTGCTCGATGATATCCATGGCGCCGTAGAAGATCCCCTCCGACAACGACTTCTTCCCCTTGGACATCAAGTTGTTGATGAATTTCGTGACGGTCTGACTGTCGTATCGGGGATCCGGTGGCACGGTCCGCCGCGGAGCTCGCTGACGCCGGCTCATTTGGGTTTTTTCGTCCCATATTTAGAACGACTCTGCTTCCGTTCCGCCACCCCAGCCGCGTCCAGGGTCCCGCGGATAATGTGGTATCGCACGCCCGGGAGATCCTTCACGCGCCCTCCGCGAATCAACACGATGCTGTGCTCCTGCAAGTTGTGTCCCTCGCCCGGAATGTAGCTGCTGACCTCGAACCCATTGGACAGCCTAACTCGAGCGACCTTGCGAAGCGCCGAATTCGGTTTCTTGGGCGTGGTCGTGTACACGCGCGTGCAGACCCCGCGCTTTTGGGGGCACGCCTTGAGCGCCGGTGCCTTGTCCTTTTTCTTAACTTCCCTGCGCCCGTGGCGTACTAGCTGATTGATCGTCGGCATATCCCTGACCGCACCAAGTAATCTCGAGCCCCTGTTCTGGGGTAGACCTACAAACGTAGAAGACTACCGAAATCCGGTCAAGTATGATGTTCTGAATTCCCCCCCTTCCGACGCGCGATCCCGCGGCACCCCACCCTGCCAGCGCCCGGCTCCGCCCCCCTCCGGAAACCCGAGACGAGGCCGGAGGGTTACGCCGGGCCCCTCTCTCTCTTATACAAGGAAGAGGCCGGAAGGGCCGATCGCATTCAACCGCAGCTTTCACCGCAGGGTAATCAGCCCATGAAGCACCTTCCAAATCCCAGGCCGGGAACAAGGCCGCTACCTGAGCCCTGGCTTACCGTATCTGTAAGTTTATTGATAACAATGCTTTACGCGGCAGCAACGGGCACCGTTGCGGAGGCCCAGGATGATCTCGGCTTTCGCTACATCGATGGAAAATGTGTCAACCAAGCGGGGGACGAGGGGCTGAATCCCAAACTCCCCGGAGAATGCGGTGATCTCCGCGGTGTCAACCTGAGGGAGGCCTTCCTCGAGAACGTGGACTTTTCGGGCGCCAACATGCGCGGCGTCCAGCTCAGCGCGGCCAAGCTGCGCGGCTCCATCTTCGTCGGGGCCGATCTCCGCTCGGCCGATCTACACGACGCGGACCTGAGGGGGACGGATTTCCGGGGAGCCGACCTACAACGTGTCAACTTCCGCCAAGTAGATCTCACCGACGCGAATCTGGAAGACGTCGACCTGCAACGGGGCAACATGTATCAGGCGATCATGAGAAGGGTCAACCTGCGCAGCGCGGACATGCGCAACACCGACCTGCGGGGAGCCGATCTGACCGACGCCGATCTCACCCGAACGCGGCTCCGCCGGGCCCGTGGCGACTCGCGCACGCTGATTCCGGCGAATCTGTCGTACGACGAGCTGATAGGACGGGGCATGGTCTTCAGAGACTGACGCCCGCCAAGCCATCACGGACCCCGAGAATCGGCCGTCGGTAGACCCTCCTCGTCATAGGGTCCTCACCGGCCGTGTCCGAAATCCAACATTGTGCGGCCGGAAATCATATTAGCTCAGAGGCCTGCATACCGCACCAAGGAGGCGAATTGTGAAGCTGCTGCGTCCACCCACCCTGGCCGTTTTCGCCGCGATGGCGAGCCTGAACGCCGCGATCGCGCAGGAAAACGACGAGGAGTACACCGCGAAGATCCTCGAGTACACCACCGAGCCGTTCTTCCTCACGCCTCACGTCGATCACTTACCGGCGTCCTCGACCGTTCCGACGCCAGCAGCGATCCTGGGCCACATTGTGGGTGCGCCGGACGTGCTCAGCTACCCGGCCGAAATCTACGAGTACATGCGTGCATTGGCCGCCGCATCGCCCCGCGTAGCAGTGTTCTCGATTGGGGAAACGGAAGAGGGCCGGGAAATGATCATCGTCGCGATCTCGGACGAGGAGACCATCGCGCGGCTCGACGACTACAAAGCCATGCTCCAACGCCTCGGAGACCCGCGCATCACGAGTGAGTCCGAGGCGGAACGATTGATCCAGCAGGCGAAACCCATGTACTGGGCCACCGGTGCGATTCACTCGCCAGAGACGGGGTCGCCGGAAATGCTCATGGAGCTGGCTTACCGCCTGGCGGTGAGCGAGCGCGAGTTCATTCGACAGATCCGCGACGACGCGATCGTGTTGATCACCCCGGTCGTCGAAGTGGACGGACGGGCAAAAGTGGTCGATTTGCACATGGCACCGCGCCGAGATCCGGAATACAGCGGGCCGACCCGGCCCTTGTATTGGGGAAAGTATGTGGCCCACGACAACAACCGGGACGGGATCGGGCTTTCGCTCAAGCTGTCCCAAAACATCACACGCGCGTTCCTCGAATTCCGGCCCCAGATCTTACACGACCTTCACGAGTCCGCGTCACATCTGTACACGTCCACCGGTCGCGGGCCGTACAATGCGTGGATTGACCCGATTACCATCAACGAGTGGAACAACCTGGCCTACAAAGAGGTCAAGGACATGACGGCGATGGGCGTGCCAGGCGTGTACACCCATGACTACTACGACGGATGGGCGCCCAACTATATGTTCTGGATCGCACAGTCGCATAACGCCATTGGGCGGTTCTACGAAACCCAAGGAGCCGGCAACGCGTCGACTCGTGTTTTGCGCACCAACGTTGAGCGTGAATGGCATCGACCGAACACCCCGCTCGGCCAGGTGATGTGGTCCATCCGCAACAACGTGAATCTCCAGCAGAGCGCCATCCTCATCGCGATGAATTACGTCGCCACGAACAAAGAAGAGTTCTTGAGGAATTACTACCTCAAAAGCGTTCGCTCCGTCGCGAAGGCCACCACCGAGGGCCCAGCGGCGTACGTGTTTCCGGCCAACGATACCCGGCCCGCTCTCCAAGCCCGCCTGCTTCGCCTCATGCAGGTTCGCGGCATCGAGATCCACCGGGCCAACCGTCCGCTGACGGTCGGCGAGGACGAATACCCGGCCGGGAGCTACATCATTCGGATGGATCAGCCGTTTTCTCGCTCCGCGGACATGCTGCTGGACAAGCAGTACTACAACCCAAACGACCCCCGTCCCTACGACGACGTCGGTTGGACTCTCGGACCGCTCTTCAACGTCGAAGCCGTCCGGGTCGAGGACACGGATATCCTCTCGGCAGACATGACCTTGATGCGGGATTCTGTCTACGCACGCGGGGGGGTCGAGAAACTGGCCGGAAACCCCAGCACGTACTTGATCAATTACACGGCGACCAACGCACTGACGACGTTCCGCTTCACGCATGAGGACCTCTCCATCGAAGCCGCCGAACAGGGGTTCGAGACAGAGGGTATGACGTTCGGAGCCGGCACATTCGTTCTCCGGTCTTCCGCAAATCGCCGCGACCTCGAGCAGGTGCTGCAAACCGCTGGCGCCACACTCGGCTTCACGGCCTATGGCGTCAACTCCGCGCCCGACGTCCCGATGCACAATGTGGAAGTACCACGCGTGGCCATTCTCCACACGTGGAGCAACACTCAATCGGAGGGCTGGGTACGCATTGCGTTCGACCAGTACGAGATCCGGTACGACTACATCTCCGTCCACGACGTGCGCGACAACCCGAATCTCCGGGACTCGTATGACGTTATCGTCATGGGCCCCTCCTCGTTGAATGCATTGAGCTTGTTGCGCGGTGTGTCCGGCCCAAAGCCGATCGCGTGGAAGCACACCGAGCTCACGCCCAACATTGGAGTGTACGACGAAACCGATGACATGCGGGGCGGATTGGAGCTGAGCGGTGTCGTCAACCTCTCGGCGTTCATCAAAGCCGGAGGAGTGTTCATCACGATCACCAGCAGCTCGTCGCTCCCGATCCACTTCGGACTGGCTGAAGGACTGCGGATCAAAAACACGCCCACACTATGGGCCCGCGGCGGCGTCTTCCGCACTCTTTTGTCCGAAAGCAGCAGTCCCATAGCGTACGGTTACGAAAACGAACTTGGCGTGTACTTCAATTCCTCGCCGGTATTTACGACTGAGAGCACCGGACGAGGCCGTCGCTTCGGGTTCGGCCGCCGGCCGGGCGCGGCGGCGAGCCGCGGGAGCCCGGGCAGCACCGTTGCGCGGCGCACCGGTCGAGGCGGCAGGGACGAAGAGGACATCGTGCAGGGCCGTCGGCGGGATCTGGGACTGGCTGGAGTTGAGGCATTTAGGGAGTCTCAACAAAACCAAGGAGAAACTCCGGCTGATCGGAGATCCGGATCGACTGCTTCCCCCAACAACAACCGAATCATATTCCGTTTCGCCTCGGCTGACGATCTGCTCATTAGCGGCGGCGTGAATAATGCCGGCGAGATGGCCGGCACCCCTGCGCTGGTGGATGCGTCGCACGGTGACGGACACATCGTCATGTTCAGCTTCAACCCGTTCTGGCGCGGCGAGACCGTTGGCTCATACTCCTTGGTCTTCAATACGTTGATGCACCACAAGCATCTCGACTCAGGGAAGAATCGGAGACCGGCAACGACCGACCAGGACGACAGCACCAGCACCAGGTAGAGCCAACCGCACTCTCACGCAACGCACACAGCCGGTGCAGCTACTGGACGCTGCGCCGGCTGTTATTTTGTGGCAAGTCTCATCGCCAGAGCGACAACGGATCTTCTGGTGGCCGGTATATACCCGTGTGCACAGGAACGTCACTGAGCGTAAAGCGGCGCGCTTCGGTGGTGCGGAGATCTTTAACGAGCGTCGAAAACAGCGACAGATCGTCTGTTTCGTAGACGACCACGAACTCGTGATCCTGGAGGCCGAAACTGTACAATAACAGTTGCTTGATGGACGCGTACTGTTTCCCGATACGTATGTGGTCGTTCATCATTCCCTGGCGTGTTTCCTGGTCCATCAGATACCAATCGCTCGTCTTGGTGAACGGGTAGATGATGAGGTACGGCGACCGAGTGGTTTGAAACGGATCGATCTGCTGCCGGGATCGTGCTTTGCTGTATTGGGACGGTCTCGTGAACCCCCACAGGGTAGTCTTCGGTTCGAGGTATTGACGAAACCGTGATGTGGCATTGACCAACGCCTCGAAGAAATGCGCCGGTGTTTCCTCCGACTCCATTGCCACCGCGCTCCAGACCATCAAATCTGCCGAAGTCTCCATCGGCGCCAATTGGTAACAGTGAGTCACCGCGTCCGTCCCTCGCAGCTGATCACCCCATTCGCCGTGCATCGCAACCCGCTCCTCCGACGGCAGCCGCCAATAATCATCCGTGAAGCGGAGCATGGAAAAATGGTTCAACGATTTCTCGATTTCGCTCATGCCAAGATCCGTTCGAACATGATCATGAAGTGACACATACGCGTGCGTAGTTTATCGCACCGAATTCGTGCGGGCAATCGATATCGGACCAAGCAAGATATTCGCCGTAGCGGCCCCGCCCCGAGAACAACGGTAGCGTCCGCTCAACGAGACACGTAGTCTGCCGATCTGCCCTTCGGAATCGAGAGCGATTTCCAGTCGGACCCTTTCAGATGCTTTCCAATGTAGGCGATCTGACCGATGTGGTGAGCGTAGTGGGTAAGCTGCCGTGCGATCGCATACAAAACACTCTGCGGTTGGTTCCGTATGTACACGGTCTCGAGCAAGTCCGCGTCACTCAAGCCGGCCAGCGTGTCAAACAACCCGGACCACCCGGCGTGCCAGGCCTCCATGATCTGGGCGCGGTCCTCTTCCTCGACGAACTCACCGTCGCGGTGGCGACCGGGTTTCTCCCCATCCGTCGTCAAGAAATCCGTCCAGCGAGACCGCATATTGCCGGCCATGTGTTTCACAATGATATGCACGCTGTTGGATTCCTCGTCTGGTCTATGGCGGAAGTCGGCGTCATCGAGTTGCTCCAGCGCCCTTTCAGCCATGAGCTTGTATCGCTCGAATTCAGCCACCGCGACCGCGAGAAATTCCTCTCCGACCGTCGACGTCGCCGTCTTCGCCATAGTGTTTCGTCCGCTCGAGGAGTGCCGCGTGAGGTGAACGGATACGACGAAGATACGGGGGAAACAAGCCCAGACGCGCATCTCGATCCGACCGTCCAAGAGCCCTTGACCATTCCCGCACGAGAACGTTAATTGGTGCCTCTATGAAAACCGGGACCTTCTATTCTGCTCGGCGCACCGACGCTCCCCTCGGCGGGAGTTGGCGGTGGCATTGCGCGTACTCGGAGGCGGGGTTGGCCGGATAGCCAGGTCGGACCAAAGTAATGAACCCACCTTCGAGCGCTCGACGGTGGGTTTTTTGCGTAGCACACCCCCCGACTCGCCGCGCCCGATGGTCTCGAAGGAGTACATATGGAATCGGCGTTCGACATTGCCGCAGATCTCGACACCCCAGTCTCAGCATACCTGAAGCTGGCGCCGTTTCGTCCCAGGTTCTTGTTGGAGAGCGTTGAGGGGGGAGAGCGTCTGGCGCGGTACTCATTCGTGGGTTTTGGCGACGCCGACGAGTTTCGCCTGGTCGGTGATCGGTGCGTCATCAACGGGGAAACACGGCCGGCCCCAACGTCGGTCGCCGAGTTCGCAGCGATCCTGCGCACCACCCTGCAACGCGCGCCTCGGCCACGACCCGAAATACCAGGTGTGCCCTTCCTGGGAGGGCTCGTCGGCTCAACCGGATTCGAGATGAACCGGCGGTTCGACCGAGCCCACCGTACGAATCCGGCGGGTGGCTTGGACGCCGTGTACCTCGCGCCCAAGGCCGTGCTCGTCTTCGATCACGTCACGCGGCGTGCGGCCCTCTTGTACGACGGAACCGAAGACGAGCGCGCCAGCTTGCGTCAGGACGTGATCGCGGCGCTCAGGGGCCCCCTTCCCCCTCGACCTTCCATTACACCCCATGCTCCCCCGACGGCGAGTCTCGACCGGAAGTCTTTTCTCTCGTCGGTCGAAACGGTCAAAGATTACATCAGGGCCGGTGACGTGTACCAACTGGTCCTGTCGATCTGCTTTACCGGTGAGGCGGACGTTCCACCGTTCGAGGTGTACCGCGCGCTGCGGTTGCTCAACCCGTCCCCGTACATGTACTTCTGCGATTTCGGCGATCTAGCCGTGGTCGGATCTTCTCCCGAGGCATTGGTGAAGCTGAACGGAAGGGAGGCCTCGCTACGGCCCATTGCGGGCACGCGACCGCGAGGGCGTACGGCGGTTGAAGATTTGGCGCTCGAGCGGGAACTGCTCGCCGATCCCAAGGAGAACGCGGAACACATCATGCTGGTGGACTTGGCTCGCAACGATCTCGGTCGGGTAGCCGTACCCGGCACGATCCGGGTAGATCCCTACCGCACCATCGAGCGCTACAGCCATGTCATGCACATCGTGAGCGGCGTGAACGGGGTGTTGGCCCCCGAACGAGACGCATTCGACCTCTTCGCCGCATCCTTTCCCGCGGGGACCGTCGTGGGTGCGCCGAAAATACGGGCGCTCGAAATCATCGAAGAGCTCGAGCCCCACCCCCGCGGCATCTATGCGGGAACGGTTGGTTACTTCGGTCACAGTGGATCGATGGACCAGGCAATCGCCATCCGCACACTGGTGTTCCGCGACGGAAACTACGCGTATCAGGCCGGTGCGGGCATCGTCGCCGACAGCGTCCCCGAACGCGAGCACGCCGAGGTATTTGCGAAGAGCGCCGCACTCGAAGCAGCGCTTTCGCTTGCCGAGGAGGGTCTATGACGGGAAAGGTACTGCTGGTGGATAACTATGACTCATTCACCTACAATCTCGCACAGGCACTCGCGATCCTCGGGGCGGAGGTCGCGGTCAAACGGCACGATGAAATCAGCGTCGCCGAAGCCATTGCGTTCGCGCCGACGCACTTGATAATCTCTCCGGGGCCAGGTCGGCCCGAGAACGCCGGGATCTCGATCGATCTCATCAAGGCGATGATGGGGCGAATACCCATCTTGGGAGTGTGCCTCGGTCATCAGGCAATCGCTCAAGCTCTTGGAGGCACGATCGACGCAGCCCATGTGTTGATGCACGGGAAATCATCCCCGGTCTATCACGACGGTCGGACCCTGTTCGAAGGCCTTCCGAACCCATTCAACGCCGGCCGTTACCATTCGTTGTCGGTATCGGAACAACGACTCCCCGAGGAGCTCGCAATCTCAGCATATACCTCCGATGGAGAAATCATGGCCGTTCGGCATCGAAGCTTTCCAACCGAGGGGGTGCAGTTCCACCCGGAAAGCGTGCTCACGCCCGAGGGAGACCGACTGCTCCGCAATTTCATGGACTTGGAAGGATTGGACGACCCATCGTCATGAAAGAGTTGCTCGAACGCATCGTGAGCGGACACGACCTTCGAGAGGAGGAAGCGGCGGATCTCTTGGTGGCGCTCACCGACGAATCGCTCCCCGAGGCGGCCGCCGCCGCCATGCTCACTGCGCTTCGGGCCAAGGGCGAGACCGCCGACGAAGTGCGCGGCTTCGCCACCGCGATGCGCCGCCTAGCGCGTCGGCCGAACATCCCACGCGACGCGTCGGCGGTGGATATCGTGGGGACCGGGGGAGACGGATCGGGAAGCCTGAACCTGTCCACCGGAGCAGCATTGCTCACCGCGGCTACAGGACAACCGGTGGTCAAGCATGGAAACCGGTCGATATCCAGCCGGTGCGGCAGCGCCGACGTCCTGGAGGCGCTGGGACTCCGGCTGCCCACCGACGAAAGCGAGGCCGGCGCCTGTCTCGACGCAACGGGGTTCACGTTCCTCTTCGCCCCCTACTTCCATCCCGCCATGAAGGCACTGGCAGCCGTGCGCCGTACCATCGGCATTCGCACGATCTTTAACGTTTTGGGCCCGCTCACCAACCCCGCCGAGCCCCCCTACTATCTCATTGGTGCCTTCAGTGTCGAGGTCGCGGAACTGATGGCGGATGCGTTGTCAGGGTTGCCGCTCGAGCGGGCCTTCGTGGTTCATGGCACTCCGGGATGGGACGAAGCCACCCCGGTGGGGCCGTTCGAGCTATTTGACGTGCGGCCCGGATCCGTCTCCCACACCCAACGCGATCCGGCCGTTTTCGGCGTCCCGCGTTGCGCCCCCGAAGATCTGGCCGGGGGAGACGCCGCCGCAAATGCGAGTCGGTTGCGCAGCGCACTCCAAGGTGAGGATGGTCCTCATCGAGACGCCATTACCATCGGGTCCGCGTTGGCACTCGAGGTGAGCGGACGTGTGCCCGGATTCGAGCGGGGCCTCGAGGCGGCGCGCGGTGCTATCGACGACGGATCGGGCGCCGCCTTCCTGGAGCGGCTCATCGCATTCTCCGCTGGTGGGGAGGACTCCAATGACTGATTTTCTCGACCTCATGGCCGCCGCCAGCACGACCCGAGCGGCCCAAGCGAAACAGCGGGAACCCGAGAGCGCGCTTCGACGCAGGGCGCTGGACCGCGCCGACCCACCGACGCTTCGGTTACATCCCGGAAGGTTCGACCTCATCGCAGAGGTGAAACGCCACGCGCCATCTGCGGGCCCACTGGTCGGAGGCGACGCCGATGATCCCGATCTGGTTGCACGTCAGGCCGATGCGTACGTGCGAGGCGGGGTTGCCGCTGTCTCGGTGCTGACGGAGCCAGACCAGTTCCGAGGAACCCTCGCGGACGTGACGAGTGCATCCCAAGCCGTCCCGGTACCGGTCTTGCGCAAGGATTTCCTAGTCGATCCGTACCAGGTCGTTGAGGCTCGTGCCGCGGGGGCTGGCGGTGTTCTCCTCATTGTCCGGATGCTCGACGACGCGCGGCTGGGAGAATTGCTCGATGCCGCGAACGCCATGCGATTGTTCGTACTGCTCGAAGCTTTCGACGAGGACGATCTGGCACGAGCCGCGGAAAAGGTTGCGGATGGGACGGACAACGTGCTCCTTGGTCTCAACACGCGGAACCTCGCCACCCCCACTCTGCAGGTGGATGCGGACCGGCTGGAGCGCCTGTACCACGCGTTTCCAGAACACACAATCCGCGTCGCCGAGAGCGGACTGGAATCGGTGGAGGACATCCGGCGGGCCGCTCGCCTGGGTTACCAACTAGCGCTGGTCGGAAGCGCCCTGATGCGGGCAGCCGAACCGACCCGACTCGCTGAAACCATGATTCGTGCCGGTCGCGAAGAGGCGATGAAACTGTGGGCGTCCGTATAAAGATCTGTGGAGTCACGACGGTAGAGGCCGCCGAGGCCGCCTCGGCGCTGGGTGCGGATGCCGTGGGTTTCGTGTTTGCGGATTCCCCGCGCCAGGTGAGCATCGACACCGCGTTGGAGTTAGCTCGACATCTGTCTCCGATGGTTACCCGGGTGGCAGTGTTCCGGTATCCAAGCGCGGCTTCCGTCAGCGACGTGTTGAGGCACTTCCGACCCGACGTCATTCAAGCGGAGCCGAGTGTCGACGTCATCGACGCCATCGGCGACTCGGCCAGACTCCTTCCGGTTTTCCACGACAGTCAGGACTTGGCCGAGCGCGTCGCCGGCTACACCACCGACCGAGCTCCCGGAGACGCCGTGCTGTTGGAGGGACAGGGAAGGGGCGGACGCGGTGAGCCACCGAGTTGGGAGCGCGCTGCCGACGTCGCCCGTATCGCTCCCCTGGTGCTGGCCGGTGGGCTGGCACCACACAACGTGGTCGATGCCATCCTGAAAGTGCGGCCTCACGCCGTCGACGTCAGCAGTGGCGTCGAATCGAAAACCGGGGTCAAGGATTCGGGTCTCATTGCGCAGTTCATCGAGGCGGCGCGGCGGGCTGAGAGGCAGATGGAGATCATGCAGGAGCCGGCACGTTGAAGACAACGCCGTTGGCGGTCGGCGGGGCGCGAGACGCGACGCTCGAAGACTTGATCGCCGGCCGGTTGCCTGATGAAACCGGGCGATACGGATCGTTCGGTGGGCGCTTCGTACCGGAAACGCTCGTACAGGCCTTACGGCGCTTGGAACGTGGTGCCAAAGAGGCACTGAGCGATGCGCGGTTCCAGCAGGTCTTGGCCGAGGAATTGCGAGACTGGGTCGGTCGCCCGACCCCGCTGACGCGGGCGGAGCGGCTGGGAGAGTCGTGGGATGCCACCGTCTACCTCAAGCGCGAAGATCTCACCCACACCGGCGCTCACAAGATCAACAACGCCATCGGCCAGGCGCTCCTGGCGCGCCGGTTGAGAGCAACGCGTATCGTAGCCGAGACCGGAGCCGGTCAGCACGGTGTCGCCACTGCCGCAGCCTGCGCCCATCTGGGTATGCCGTGCACGGTGTACATGGGCGCCGTCGACATGGAGCGCCAAGCTCCCAACGTAGACCGCATCCGTCAGCTCGGTGCGGAACTCATCCCTGTAGAGACCGGAGATCGGACGCTTCGGGCCGCCATCAATGAAGCGCTGCGGGATTGGGTGGCCGACCCGGA
>JADFPO010000036.1:0-14870 GCA_022562295.1 Gemmatimonadota bacterium | reverse complement strand
TCGACCTACTATCTGCTGGGCTCCGCGGTGGGACCCCATCCCTATCCTTGGTTGGTGTGCCAACTGCAGAGCGTGATCGGGTGCGAGGCCCGGGAGCAAATACTGGAGCGGGCAGGACGTCTGCCGGACGTGGCGGTGGCGTGCGTCGGCGGCGGCTCGAATGCCATTGGACTGTTTCACCCGCTGCTGGGGGACCGGGAGACGAGTCTCCTCGGTATCGAAGCGGGCGGACGCGGTGAAACCCCCGGTCAACACTCAGCGACGATACGACACGGCTCGCCTGGCGTCCTCCATGGCTCCTATTCCGCGTTGCTGCAAAATACCGACGGTCAAATCGAAGAGACGCATTCCATCGCTGCCGGGTTGGATTATCCCGGGGTCGGACCGGAACACGCGTTTCTCCACGCCAACGGACGAGTACGGTACGAAACGATCTCCGATCGAGAGGCCATGGATGCCCGGGACGAGTGTTGCGCTCTCGAGGGCATTCTGCCGGCACTCGAGTCGGCCCACGCCCTGGCTGGCGCCAAGCGCTGGGCAGCCGACCACGTGGGCGCGTGCATTCTGATCGGGCTATCCGGTCGCGGGGACAAGGATCTCGCCACCGTCCCGGAAGCGGACCAGGTGTCGTCATGACGGTGGCTAGGCCGGGAGCAACCCACATCGAGCGGTCGATTCGCGCCGCCGCCACTCGTGGCCGGCCGGCTTTAGCCGGATTCCTGACGGCCGGTTTCCCTCGGATGCCTTCGTTTGGCGACCTCGTAGACGCGGTGGCCGCCGAGGTCGATGTCGTCGAGATCGGCGTCCCGTTCACCGATCCCATGGCCGACGGGGTGACCATCCAAGATTCGAGTCACCGCGCGCTTCGTGAGGGCGTAAACCTCCAGTGGATCCTAGATGTTGTGAGAGCCCAACGACACGATACTCCGATCGTGTTGATGAGCTACCTCAACCCCCTCATCGCTCTCGGGATCGGCGACCTCGGCCGGCGAGCGGCTGCCGCTGGAGTGTCGGGCTTCATCGTGCCCGACCTGCCGTGCGAAGAGTGCCTCCCCCTTCGCTCCGCGCTCGAAGACGTGGGCCTGGCACTGATCCAACTGGTCACTCCTGTCACCCCACCCGATCGCGTTCGGCGCCTTTGCGAGTTGAGTCAAGGCTTCGTGTATGCCGTCACCCGAACCGGGGTTACCGGCAGAAGCGGCGACTGCACGTCCGACATGCTAGACTACTTGGATCGAGTGCGCGCCATTTCGCCCATTCCGGTGTTGGCGGGATTCGGGATTCGCGTTCCCTCGCACGTACGCACGGTGGCTTCCCACGTCGATGGCGTCATCGTGGGGAGCGCATTGATCGAAGTGTTGGAACGGGGAGACGATCCCGTCGCCTTTCTCCGCACCCTCAGAGACGAAAACGGAACCCCGTCGAAGGAGCTTGCATGATCGCGATCTTGGACAAGGACTGCCCCCTCAAGTTCAAGGCCGAGATCGTGCGCACGATCGAAGGTGCCGGCTTCCGGGTGCAGGTGAGTGAACACAACGATCAGAGCATCGTGGGCGTCATTGGTTTGGGAGCTGAAAAACTCGCCGGCCAACTCGCCGGTATGCCCGGAGTGAAAGAGATCCGGCCGGTCGCCCCACCCTATCCGCTGGTGTCTCGCGAGCACCACCCGGGCCAAACCCGAGTCAAGGTTGACGACGTGACGGTTGGTGGGCCGAGCCTGGTGGTCATGGCGGGACCGTGCGCGGTGGAGTCCCAGGAACAAATCATGACCGTGGCCCGAGCAGTGTCGGCGGCAGGAGGAGTGATGTTGCGTGGGGGAGCGTTCAAGCCCCGCTCCTCCCCCTACTCGTTTCAGGGACTCGGCCAAGAGGGTCTCGAGTTGCTCGCCGAGGCGCGCGACGAGACCGGTTTGCGTATCGTCACCGAGGTCGTGGCGCCGGACGACGTCGATCTCGTGGCTCGCTACGCCGACGTGCTGCAGGTCGGCGCCCGGAATATGCAGAACTATCGCCTGCTTTCGGCCGTAGGGGAGCAGCCCAATCCGGTGCTGTTGAAGCGCGGCATGATGGCGACCGTAGACGAGCTGCTGCTGGCTGCCGAATACATCGTTGCCGCCGGCAATCCCCGGGTGATTCTTTGCGAGCGCGGAATCCGAACGTTCGAGACAGCCACGCGCAACACTCTCGATATCTGCGCCATCCCCGTCCTCAAGGAAAAAACGCACTTACCGGTGATTGTGGACCCGAGCCACGCTGCGGGGCGCCGCGAGTTGGTGCCCGCACTGTCGCGCGCAGCCGTCGCCGTTGGCGCGGACGGTCTCATCGTTGAGGTGCATCCCAACCCGGATGCCGCGGTGAGCGACGGACGCCAGAGTCTGACCCTGGACGCGTTCGCAGAGATGATGGATGAGATACGCACTGTGGCCGGAGCGGTGGGAAGATCGCTGACTCGCACCACCACGCCGGATACGCAGGGCCAGGAGTCGGTGGTACGAATCTCGGGGTAGCCCGTGGCACGAGTGCCGGCACACGGACCGTACCCCGCTACCCGACATCACATCATCGCGCTTTGGCGCCCTCGGCCAGTTGGGGCACGACGAATGGCGAAGGTGCTCGCTCTTCTTCAATCGGCTCCGGCGGCGTGGGCGGCTCGAAGCCCTCCGGGGGCTGAATCTCGATGTCCGAATGCCGGTAGATGCCCGTCCCGGCCGGAATCAAGTGGCCAATGATGATGTTTTCCTTGAGTCCCAGGAGATCGTCATTGGCACCACGAATTGCCGCGTCCGTCAGCACACGAGTGGTCTCTTGGAACGAGGCCGCTGAAATAAACGACTGCGTGGTGAGCGACGCCTTCGTGATGCCGAGCAACAGTGGTTCGCTAGTCGCGGGCTTGCCCTTCCGGGCCCTCGTTTCCTCGTTGCGATCTCGGAAGGCGACCTTGTCGATATTCTCACCTTCGAGAAAACCCGTGCCTCCGGGATCCACGATCTTCACCTTTTGCAGCATTTGTCGCACGATCACGCCGATGTGCTTGTCGTTGATCTTCACCCCCTGGAGTCGGTACACCTCTTGCACCTCGTTGAGGAGGTACTCCTGGACGGCGCGGGGCCCCTTGATGCGCAGAATGTCATGTGGGTTGACCGGACCCTCCGTGAGGCGGTCACCGGCCAGCACCCGGTCTCCCTCGTGGACCCGGAGGTGCTTGCCAGCCGGCACGTCGTACACCTGGGAATCACCAGTCTCCGGCCGCACGAAGATTTCCCGCTTACCGCGCTTGATGCCTCCGAACTCCACCAAACCGTCGATCTCGGAAATGGTGGCTGGATCTTTGGGTCGGCGTGCCTCGAACAATTCTGCCACCCGAGGTAGTCCGCCGGTGATGTCGCGGGTCTTGTACGCCTCACGCGAGATCTTGGCCAGCGTCTGCCCAGCTGTGATCTCGGACCCATCATCTACTGTGAGTTGCGCGCCCTCGGGAATGACGTAGTTACGGATACGACGTTGCTTGCCACCCTTGATCGTTTGAACGATTTCGATGCTGGGGTGGAGCTTCTTGTCGCGGTCCTCGATGATCACATGTTGGCGCAGGCCCGTGATCTCGTCCAGCTCCTCACGGACCGTCTCATCATCAACGATGTCTACAAACCGAACGGTACCGGCAACGTCGGTGAGGATGGGGTTGGTGTAAGGATCCCAAGCAAACAGGAGGTCCCCCCGTTGCAACTGCTGCCCATCCGTGACGTCGAGCGTCGCACCGAGAGGAACCTGGAAGCGCGAGCGCAGCTGCTTGTCGTCATCGTACAGCAAGAGTTCACCCTCATATCCCGTGATGATGCGCTCTCCCGAATCGGTCTCGACGAACTGAAGCCGCTCACCGTATCCGATGGTGCCCTGGAGTTTCGTCTTGCGGAACGTCTGCTCGGCAATGCGCGCGGCCGTACCACCGATGTGGAACGTGCGGAGCGTCAGTTGGGTACCCGGCTCTCCGATGGACTGAGCGGCGAGGATGCCGACGGCCTCTCCCAAATCGACCATCGCCATCGTGGCCAGATTTCGACCGTAGCACATCCGGCAAATGCCGCGTCGTGACTCACACGTGAGAACCGACCGGATCTTGACCGTGTCGAGACCGGCGTCCTCCATGGAACGAGCCATGTCCTCGTCGATGAGGTGCCCGGCGGCGCACAGCAGCTTTTGGTCGCGGTGCTCGTCCAACTCGTGGGCATCAAACACGTCTTCGGCCGCCACGTTGCCGACGATCCTCTCGCCGAGTGGCTCAATCACGTCTTCGCCTTCTTTGAGCGGGGAGATGTCCAGACCCAGGATCGTCCCGCAATCCTCTTCGCTGACGGTGACGTCTTGTGCCACGTCGACAAGCCGTCTCGTCAGATAGCCCGCGTCTGCTGTCTTCAGAGCCGTGTCCGCCAACCCCTTGCGCGCGCCGTGCGTCGAGATGAAATACTCGAGCACCGTGAGTCCCTCCCGGAAGTTCGACTTGATGGGGCTCTCGATGACTTCACCGATACCGCCGGTGAGCTTCTTCTGCGGCTTGGCCATGAGCCCGCGCATGCCAGCCAGTTGACGGATTTGGTCACGACTGCCTCGCGAACCAGAGTCGTACATCACCCACACCGGATTTAACCCGCCTCGGGCGTGTGACAGATTGCCCACCATCGCCTCGGCGATGTCGTTATTGGCGTGCGTCCACGCATCGATGACCTTGTTGTAGCGCTCACCGAACGTGATCTGACCGGTGGCATAGGCCTTCTGAAACCGCTCGACGCGTTGACTTGCCTCTTCGAGGATCGTGGTTTTCTCTTCCGGTATCTCCAGATCCTCGATGCCGATCGACACGCCGCTTCGGGTAGCGTGGCTGAAGCCGAAGTCCTTCAACTTGTCCAGGAACGTCACCGTTTCGGTCAGACCGGTGCGTCGGTAGGCCTCAAACACGAGATCCGACAGCGTCCGCTTGCGCATGATGGTATTCTGAAACCCGAGATCTCTCAACAGCGCCTTCGGCAGGATGCTGTTGAACAGCACACGCCCGGTGGTAGTGGGTATCCAGCCCGCCTCTTGGTCCTCTGCCCCCTCGGGCGGTTCGTACCAAAAGTGGATCGCGGCCTGAAAACCGAATCGTCCCATCGCGGTCCCCGTCTCCACCTCGGCGAGTGAGCCGACATGCGGGGCGTCCTTCAGCATCTTTTCGAACCCCTCCGGTTCCTTCGTCACCACGTAGCAGCCGAGCACCATGTCTTGCGTGGGCTCCGCCACGGGCCTCCCATCGGATGGCTTCAGCACGTTGTTGCTCGAGATCATCAGGACACGCGCTTCGATTTGGCTCTCGAACGAGAGCGGCACGTGGACGGCCATCTGGTCCCCATCGAAGTCTGCATTGAATGCGGCGCAGACCAAAGGGTGTATCCGGATGGCCTTGCCCTCCACCAAGACGGGCTCGAAAGCCTGAATGCCGAGCCGGTGCAGCGTCGGTGCGCGGTTCAGCAGCACGGGATGATCTCTGATGATCTCCTCGAGAATCTCATACACCTCCGAACTCTCACGCTCCACGATTTTCTTGGCGCGCTTGACCGTTTCGGCGATGCCCTTTTCCACGAGCTTGTGGATGATGAACGGCTTGAACAGCTCGACCCCCATGGTCTTGGGAAGGCCACACTGGTGCAACTTCAGCTCCGGTCCCACGACGATGACCGAACGGCCGGAATAATCGACACGTTTGCCTAACAAGTTTTGGCGAAACCGGCCTTGCTTGCCCTTGAGCATATCAGACAGCGACTTGAGGGGACGCTTGCCGCGGCCCCGTATCGCTTTGGCACGCCGGCCGTTGTCGAACAGCGCATCCACCGCCTCTTGCAGCATGCGCTTCTCGTTCCGAAGAATGACCTCCGGCGCGCGGTGCTGCATCAGTTTCTTGAGCCGGTTGTTACGGTTGATCACGCGCCGGTAAAGATCGTTGAGATCGCTCGTGGCAAAGCGCCCGCCATCGAGCGGAACAAGCGGCCGCAGATCGGGGGGAATGACCGGGATCACGTCGAGAATCATCCACACAGGATCGTTGCGTTCTTCAGTTTTTGAGCCCGAGTTACGGAACGCATCGACAATCTTGAGGCGCTTGAGCATCTGTTTCTTACGATGTTGGCTGGTTTCGGTAATCACCGCCTTACGCAACTCGTCGGAAATCTTGTCGATGTTCAGGCGTTTGAGGAGTTCGCGGGCAGCCGGCGCCCCAATGTCGGCGAAGAACGCCGAATCACCCTCTTCCTTCGCCTTCGCTTTCAGCTCGAGAAACTTCTCTTCGTCGAGCAGTTCGTTCGGCTGGACATCTTGCTCACCCGGGTCGATTACCACGTAGTTCGTGTAATACACCACCCGCTCCAGATCCCGCAGTGTCAGATCGAGCAAATTGCCCATCGGGCTCGGCAGCGTCTTGAAGAACCAGATGTGCGCTACCGGAACCGAGAGTTCGATGTGCCCCATCCGCTCGCGGCGGACCTTCGAAAGGGTGACCTCGACCCCACACCGGTCACAGATCACGCCCCGATACCGAATGCGCTTGTACTTCCCGCAGTGGCACTCCCAGTCCTTGACCGGTCCGAAAATCCGCTCGCAGAACAACCCGTCCCGTTCCGGTTTGAACGACCGGTAGTTAATGGTTTCGGGTTTGGTCACCTCGCCCCAGGACCACCAGGTTCGCTGCCCTTGCAACTCCCGGCGTTCGCGTTCTTTGGAGTCGCGCGGCCCTCGGATTTCGTCTGGGCTGGCGATGCGAATCTGGATGTAATCAAAGGCCGAGCGTCGCTGGCCTCGAACGCTACGAAAGTCGATCATCGATTGGCTCCCTATTCCTCGGCGTCTTCGTTGGTGCCAAGCGTGACCTTGAGGCCGAGCGCCTGGAGTTCCTTCACCAGCACGTTGAACGACTCGGGAATTCCCGGGTCGGGTAGGTTCTGGCCCTTTACGATTGCCTCGTACACCCGGCTGCGACCGCTCACATCATCCGATTTGACCGTCAGCATCTCCTGCAACACATGCGCAGCCCCGTACGCTTCCAGCGCCCACACCTCCATCTCACCAAACCGCTGGCCCCCAAACTGCGCCTTACCAGCGAGAGGCTGCTGCGTCACGAGACTATAGGGCCCGATCGACCGGGCGTGGATCTTGTCATCCACTAAGTGGGACAGCTTGAGCATGTACAGGGGTCCGACCGTAATCTCCGAGTCGAACCAGTCGCCGGTACGCCCGTCGCGAAGGCGACATTTCCCGACGGGCGTGAGCCCTGCTAGCTTCATCAACTCCCGAGCGGCGTCTTCAATATCCGCCTCGCCCTTGGGACCCAGCAGCTTGGCCAAGTTCGTCAGTCCGGCGTTCTCAAGCGCGGCTACCCGATCCAGTTCCTCGAGCTTCTTGGCCTTCTTCAGACCCGACTTCAACATCGAGATTTCCACTTGCGAGGGCGGATCTTCTTCGTCCGCGAGTCGGGCGTTGTGATACTGCTGCTGTGCCTGTCCCTCAGCCTTCTGTTGATCCGCCACCTCCTTGGCTACGCTCTCGAGGAAATCCCGCACCCCTCGCAGCAAGTCACGCGTCGGTTGGCTCAACGCGCGGTTGCTCAAGCTGTCCAGGCGGACATGGGTGATGTCCGGCGCGCCTCCGTTCTCCGAGGGAAGACGCGCTAGATCGCTCATCAGACCGCGAATCGCGTCTGCCGACAGCTCAGGAGGTCGGGACTTCAATCCGAGGGCCGAGGCGCACCACTGAAGGCCCGCCAAGCGCAGCAGAAATCCGATCTCGGTCTCATTCGCCCCCTGGAAGACCGGCGTCTTGGCCTCAAACCCGAGAATCCGGGCCGCCCACCCAAGGTGCGTCTCGAGTATCTGCCCAACGTTCATACGACTCGGCACACCGAGCGGGTTGAGCACGATGTCGATGGGCGTGCCGTCCGGCAGGAACGGCATGTCCTCCTCGGGCACGATTCGGGCGATGATTCCCTTGTTTCCGTGCCGACCGGCCATCTTGTCGCCAACCGCGATCTTCCTCTTCTGTGCCAGGTACACCTTGACCAGCTGAATCACGCCGGGCGGTAACTCGTCGGGCTGCAAGATCTTGTCGATCTGATCCTCGGCCTTTTCCTCTAACCGGGCGCGTTCCTTACTCGCCACGTCGATGGCCACCCGTATCCGCTCATTGGCCGCCTTGGATGCGACCCGTAGCGTCTTGAGGTCGACATCGGCGAAATCGACATTGGCCAGCAGACTGTCCGTAAGCTTGGTACCCGAGGCCGTGTGCTCTTCCACCGTGCCGTTGCGAAGCATCAAACCGACTTCCTGGTTCACCAACATGTGGCGGAGCTCGTCGAACAACGCTGCCGTTACGCGGGATTTCTCGTCGTTTTCGAGTTGACGTACCTCTCCGATGCGCTCGCCTCGGTCCTTCTCGACGACTTGATCCTCGATCCGAGAGAAGATCTTCACATCGATTACCACACCCGACATGCCCGGCGAGACCTTGAGGGACGAGTCCTTCACGTCCTTCGCCTTTTCGCCAAAGATCGCCGTCAACAACTTTTCTTCGGGCGACAGCTCCGTTTCACCCTTCGGTGTAATCTTGCCAACGAGGATGTCCCCCGGTCCGACGTGGGCCCCGATACGTACGATCCCCCGCTCGTCGAGATCGACCAAAGCCTCCTCCGACACGTTGGGAATCTCACGCGTGAGTTCCTCTTGCCCTCGCTTCGTGTCGCGGACATGCAGTTCCAGCTCTTGGATGTGGATCGAGCTGTAGACGTCGTCTTTGACGAGGCGCTCCGAGATGACGATGGCGTCCTCGAAGTTGTGCCCGTACCACGGCATGAACGCCACCATCACGTTCTGGCCAAGCGCCAGTTCGCCGTGATCCGTCGCCGGGCCGTCGGCGATGATCTCGTCCGCCCGCACCTTCTGGCCGACTTTCACTCGCGGTCGCTGATTGATGGCCGTGTCTTGGTTCGTGCGCCAGAACTTGCGCAACTGATACCGATCATGCTGCATCAAGCGCGCCAGGGGAGTCTCTTCAGACCGAGCTCGCTGCCCTCCCGTATCGACGATGATCTCGTCGGCCGTCACCTTGCGCACCGTCCCGTCACGCTTGGCGACCACGACCGCGCAGGAATCGCGGGCGACCTTCTCCTCCAAGCCGGTGCCGACGAGCGGCGCGGTTGGGAACAGCAACGGGACCGACTGGCGCTGCATGTTGCTTCCCATCAACGCACGGTTTGCGTCGTCGTGCTCCAGAAACGGGATCAACGCCGCCGCGATCGACACGAGCTGCTCCGGCGCTACATCCATGAAATCGATGCGGTCCGGAGGGAGGAGCGGGTAATCGTCACGTTTACGGCACAGCACGAGGTCGCGCTGAAAACGACCCTTGGCGTCCAGCGGCGCATTGGCCTGGGCAACCGCGTACTCCTCCTCCTCCGAAGCCGACAGCCACTGAATATCGTTAAAGACTCTTCCGTTTTTAACCTTGCGATAAGGTGTCTCGATAAAGCCCAACTCGTTGACACGCGCATAAGTGGAAAGGCTCGTAATGAGCCCGATGTTCGGCCCTTCAGGCGTTTCGATCGGACACATGCGGCCGTACTGTGAGTAATGCACATCGCGGACTTCGAATCCCGCGCGCTCCCTCGTCAACCCCCCTGGACCCAGAGCCGAGAGCCGCCTCTTGTGAGTCAGTTCCGCCAGCGGGTTGGTTTGGTCCATGAACTGCGACAACTGCGAGCTGCCGAAGAACGCCTGAATGACTGCACTCACCGTCCGCGCGTTCACCAGATCGTCGAGCGTGATCTTGTCAGGGTCATTGTTGATGCTCATGCGCTCTTTGATGAGACGGGCCATGCGCGAGAGACCCACGGAGAACTGGTTGGCGATCAACTCACCGACTGTCCGGACACGCCGATTGCCCAGGTGGTCGATGTCGTCCGTGAATCCCCGACCTTCCGACAGATCGAGCAGGTACCGAATGATCGCGATAAAGTCCTCTTGCGTGAGAACCGTGTGATCCGGCGCTATGTTGACCTTCAGCCGTTGGTTGATCTTGTACCGCCCCACGCGGCCCAGATCGTACCGTTTCGGATTGAAAAACAGCCGTTCCAGCGCTGCCCTCGCGGTCGCGAGGTTGGGAGCTTCACCGGGACGCAGTAATGTGTAGATCTGCTCGAGTGCCTCGGCTTCGGACGTGGTCGGATCTTTGGCCAGCGTATTCTTGATGATGGCCGACTCACTACGCGCTGACGGCAGCAACACATCCACTTTGTACGCGCCGGCCTTGACCAATTTCTTCTTGAGCGCCTCGGTGATCCCCTTGCCCGCCGTCGCCAACACCTCACCTGTCTCGGGGTGTGGAATGTCGAACGCCACTACATACCGTTCGTCGCGATCGCGCATCGTGGTGGGTCGCTCGTCATCGCGCACGTCAACTTGTGCGTAGCGCGCATATACCTGGACCTTTTTCATACCCGCGGTGCGCAGTGTCGTGTACAGTTCCTGCGTCAGCTCGTCCCCTTCGACGGCGAGCGGCTCCTCGTCTTCGGCATTCGGATTCGGGATGCCCTCGACTAGCAGGGCTCCGAGCACCTCGCGCCGCAGCGCACGTTCATCCCGGTCCTTCGATAGATCCAGCGTACGCGTAGCATAGAACAGCTGGAGAATGTCCCGGTTCGTGCCGTATCCGAATGCCCGCAGAAGCGCGGTGGCAGGAAACTTTTTCTTCTTGTCGATGTGCACGAACAGCACATCGTGAATGTCGACCGTGAACTCCACCCACGAGCCGCGGAAGGGAATGATGCGGGCGCTGTTCAGGCGCTGCCCGTTGGGATGGACCGACTCCTCGAACACTACTCCGGGGGAGCGGTGCAGCTGGGACACAACCACACGCTCAGCGCCGTTGATCACGAAGGTTCCAAGGGGGGAAAGGATCGGCAGCTCACCCAAATAGACTTCTTTTTCGATGATATCCCGGGGCCGTTTCTCGCCGCTCTCGAGGGTCTCGTTGATGATCAACCGAAGCGTCGCCTTGAGCGACGCCGAGTAGGTCATGTCACGCTCGATACACTCTTCAACCGTGTATTTGGGCTCACCAAGCGAGAAACCCACGTACTCGAGAGAGTAGTTGCCGTTGACGTCGGCGACCGGAAATACCTCTTGAAACACTCGCTCCAGGCCGAGATCGTTGATCTTCCCATTGGTACTCTTGCGGAGCAGCACTTCGAACGAGCGGAGTTGGATATCGAGCAGGTGCGGCATCGGCATGCCCGATCTCAATTTCCCGAACGAGATTATCGGCAGTGTTGTGTTCATCTACATGACCTCGCAACACAATGGGTCGCGACCCCACCCACGCAGGCGGCGGGCGGCATCGTTGGGACTCGCTGTGCAAGCAGCTTGTGGAGAAACCGTAGTTGTTGGTGACATACCGTCGTCGCTGGAGTCAGGTTCACTCGCATCCGCTCCACCCCAGTGGCAAAGCGGGAGGAGCGGAACCTACTTCAACTCGACAGTCGCGCCCTGCGCTTCGAGCTTCGCCTTGATGGCTTCGGCCTCATCTTTCGACACGTCCTCCTTGACATTACTCGGCGCGCTATCGACGACATCTTTGGCCTCCTTCAGCCCGAGCGACGTAACCTCGCGAACGGCCTTGATCACTTGGATCTTCTTGCCGCCGATGTCCTTGAGGACCACGGTGAATTCGGTCTTTTCCTCTTCACCGCCATCTTGAGCCGCCGCCGGAGCCGCCGCAACCGGTGCAGCCGCGATCGTCACATTGAACTTTTCTTTGAATGCCTCGATGAATTCGGCAAGTTCGATCACAGTCATATTGCCGATTGCGTCTAGGAGTTCGTCTTTTGCCAACGTTTTTGTCGCCATGTTTCTCTCTCTAACACCGTAAGGTTGAAGCGGGGCCCTGTTTAAGAGGCATCCGCGCGCTGTACGCGAAGCGCCTCGACAACGCCAACGAACTGATCGAGCAGGCCACTCAGTACACCCACGAAGCCTTGCAGTGGCCCTTGCAAAGCTCCCGCCGCCTGACTCATCAACTCAGCACGAGTCGGGAGCAAAGCCAACCGTTGAATCTCGGCGGGGGTCACCCGCTCTCCATCCATGAGGCCGGCCTTCACCACAGGTTTACCGCCGACTTCCTTGCGGAAGTCGGCCAACACTCTCGCAGCCCCCACAGGCTCGGCACCGTAGAACACAAATCCTGTCGGACCGGCAAGGACGTCGTCGAGGGAGTCAATCGACGCTTCGTGCAACGCCCGAAGAGCAAGCGTGTTCTTCACGACGACGTACTCGACGCCTTCGTCTTGGAAGCGGCGCCGGAGATCGGTCATGTCCTTCACCGACAATCCGGTGAAGTCCGTGACATATACGTTGGAGGATGAGGTGAGTCGGTCTTTGAACCCACGCACGAATTCGTTCTTCTTCTCTCGCGTCATTCTCATCAGTAACTCGTCGGCTCGATCTTTACACCCGGTCCCATCGTGCTCGACACCGAGAGAAGTTTGATATAGGTGCCCTTGGCGGCAGCAGGTCTCGCCCGCACCACCGAGTCCATGAACATGGCCAGATTTTCAACCAGCTGATCGCTCGTGAAGGACACCCTGCCGATGGGGGCGTGAAGGTTGCCGGTCTTGTCAACGCGATACTCGATCTTGCCCGCCTTGATTTCCTTCACCGCTGACGCAACATCCTGCGTCACAGTCCCCGATTTCGGGTTTGGCATCAGGCCCCGCGGGCCCAGAATGCGTCCGAGTTGGCCGACCTTCCCCATCATGTCCGGCGTCGCAACAACGACGTCACACTCGAGCCACCCGGCCTTGATCTTCTCGACATAGTCGGGTCCTACAAAATCCGCGCCCGCCTCCTCCGCTTCACGCGCCTTGTCGCCTTGCGCAATCACCAACACCCGCACGCTCTTGCCGGTCCCGTGCGGCAACACGACCGTCCCACGTACGATTTGGTCTGCGTGCCGCGGATCGACCCCCAGGTGCACCGCCACGTCGATACTCTCGTCGAACTTGGCAAACGCCGCAGCCTTTACCGTGTCCAACGCCTCGGGCGGGTTGTATGACTTTGCGCGATCCGTAGTCGCCGCGGCTGACGCATAACGCTTCCCCCGCCGCATCAGTCAACCACCTCTAGCCCCATTGACCGAGCGGTGCCCGCGATGATGCTCACCGCCGCGTCCGTGTCGGACGCATTGAGATCGACCATCTTGATCTTGGCGATTTTCTGGAGTTGCGCTCGGGTCACGGTCCCGACCTTCTCGCGGTTGGACGTGGGCGAGCCCTTCTCGATCCCGGCCTCTTTCTTCAGTAGGACGGCCGCCGGTGGTGTCTTCGTGATGAAGGTAAAGCTGCGGTCCTTGTAGATCGTGAGCTCCACCGGAATGATCGTTCCCATGTCACCCTGGGTCTGGGCGTTGAACTGCTTGCAGAAGTCCATGATGTTGACACCGTGCGGGCCCAGCGCGGTGCCGACAGGAGGGGCGGGGTTGGCCTGGCCAGCTTTCACGTGCAACTTGACGAAGCCAATCGTTGTTTTCTTTCGAGCCATGATTCTCCCTATGACGCCGGGGTCGACCCCCAAGCTCCCACCTTACCCCGTGGTGAGGGTGGCACCGCGGATCGCAGCGCCTTTGTTGTCAACTACTCTGGATTACTGTGCCTTGAGCTGCAGATAATCCAGTTCCACCGTTGTCGGCCGCCCAAACAGGCTGACGCTCACGCACACTTTGCCCTTGTCGGGTATCACCTTCTCCACCGTTCCGCTGAAATCAGAGAACGGGCCTTCCATGATTTCCACCACCTGCCCAACGATGAACGGGATGTCTTCCTCGGGCTCCCGATCATCCACTTCCTCTTTGATACCCAACAACCGGTTCACTTCGTCGCTGCGCAGGGGCTGCGGCGTCCATCCTTGGCCAACGAACTTGATGACGCCCTGAATCCCGTTGATGCGGTGGATGGTATCCTGGTTCAGCACCATCTCCACGAGGACATACCCCGGGTACTTCTTCCGCTCGACTGTGACCTTCTTCCCATTCTTGATCTCAGCGGCTTGTTCCGTGGGCACCAGAGCCTGCCGGATGAGACGCGCCTCCTCCTCAGCCGGATCGTCCTGGATGCGACGATCGATCAACCCCCGCACCTTGTTCTCGTGGCCCGAGGTTGTCTGGATTGCGTACCATCGATGCTCCATGGCGACCCCAATCACCTGATCAGATTTCCCAGCACACGGATGAGCGTAAAGGAGAAGAACCAATCCATCAGACCGATGATGACTCCGAGAATCGTCACCACGATGACCACGGCCACGGTGTGCTGCCGAAGATCGGGCCACGTAGGCCACGTAATCTTGTGCACTTCCGCCCGAACGTCCCGTAGGTACTTAACGGACTGCGCGGCCGTCGCAGTGAGGTTCACAGTTACTTCGTCTCCTTGTGCAGTTTATGTCCGTTGCACCGAGGGCAGTATTTTTTCCACTCCACACGCTGCGGGTGCTTGCGACGGTTCTTCGTCGTGAAGTAGTTCCGTTCCTTACAGTCGGTGCACTCGAGGATCACTTTGTCGCGCGCCATATCAGCTCTCGGCTCTCAGCTGTGAGGTCCTGGCTATCAACTACTCGTGAATCTTCGTGACGACGCCGGCGCCGACCGTGCGACCGCCTTCCCGCACCGCAAACCGCAACCCGGCGTCCATCGCGATCGGCGTGATCAACGAAATATTCATCTTCGTATTGTCCCCCGGCATCACCATCTCCACCCCCTCCGGCAACTCCACCGACCCCGTCACATCCGTCGTCCGAAAGTAAAACTGCGGCC
>JADFPO010000143.1 GCA_022562295.1 Gemmatimonadota bacterium | reverse complement strand
AGCATGCGCCTGAAGAGGCTCCCGAAGCCAGACCACCCGTCTATCGCCAGGCCACACCGAAAAAAACCGCCCCCCTCGATATCCGTCATCCTGTCAGAGCTGAGCGTATGCATCACTACCTCCTATTCCACATTATTGATGTTGTGTGATTGTGCGCCGCGTCGGCAGCACCGGCTGTTCGGCCCCACACGTTGCCGCCTGGGGCGTCGCGCACCCCGTTCCGTTCCCCATGTGACCAGGCTCGAGCAATAGCTCCAATTTCGTCTCCCCAAGCCATTTCCCCGCCAACTTGCCGGTTGCGTCGAACAAGAACAGCGCGGGCGTCATCACGGTCCCGAAGTGATACGCAAAGACGTCTCGGTCGACCGTCCCCCATGTCACCTGCTCCGAGCGCGCGAGACGCGGCCACCGGCTCTCAATCGCGGCCATGTTCAACGAGTCCTCCATCGTGAGGAGTACCAACTCCGTGCCCGCCAGCCGGTCGAGCTGTGGGTCGAGCGTGTCGAACTCGTAGGTGCAGTGCGCGCACTGGCTGTGAAAGAGAATCAGCAGCGTGCGGCCCCGCCGGCTGTGGCGGAACGTGGCCTGTCCCCGCGCCGTCGCAAATGCAAACGACGGTGCGGCGGAGCCAAGCGGCAACACTTCCTGCCGCGAGGCCGCCGTCACCACCCAACTGCCCACGAGCACGACGGCGCCTAGGAATACGAACGCCACAAACTTTTTCATCATGATCCGACGAGACAGGCACCTCCGTAAGCGACGTAGCAAGGCTACGACAGGTCGCTCAACAAATCGTCAACGGGCAGGACCGACCCTTGGGCCCGCGAACGGCCACCTGGCCGCATCGAAACAAGTGAAGCTGTTTATTCACAACTACTTATCCGGACCACACGTTTCCCCAAAGACCTGCTCCAACGACCGACCGAAACCCGGAGACTCTTCCCTCGTAGGATGTATCGCACTCGGGAACACAAACGCAGGACGCTAAATGACCGCACCGAGCGGATCGAATCCGGAGGAATAGAGAAGTGATCAACACCTTACGCCAAGATCTCACTTACGCGTTTCGCATGATCCTCAAGACGCCGGCGGTGACCTTTATCGCCGTGATCTCTTTGGCCATCGCCGTCGGGGTCAACACGTCGATATTCAGCGTGCTGAACTCCTGGTTGTTGCGTCCTCTGCCATATCCCGACGCCGAACGCCTGGTGATGGTGTGGGAAAACGATCGCAACGACTCGGATGACACCGACAGGGCGACAGTGGCGAACTACTTCGACTGGCAGGAGCAATCAAACTCCTTTGAAGTGCTCGTTGCGGCGGACTTCTCAATAGCGAACCTCACGGGCATCGAGCGACCCGAACAACTCACCGTCGCGAACGTGACGCCTGAGTTCTTCTCCCTCCTCGGCGCGGATCCAATAGTCGGGCGGACGTTCCGGGGCGATGAAGGCGGCGCAGAGGATTCGCCGGTCGTGGTGATCGCCGAGTCGCTGTGGAGGGACCGTTTCGCCGGGGACAGGAGCGTGTCGAGCCAGACGATTACGCTGGACGGCCGGACGCACACGGTAGTCGGTGTAATGCCGGAGACGTTCGATTTCCTATTGGGTTCCGTCGACCTGTGGATCGCGGACACGTTCGCATCCCAACGCACCGATCGAACTAGCCACCGGCTGATCGTGACCGGACGGCTGCGGGCAGGAGTGACGCCGGTGCAGGCCCAAAACGAGATGACGGCCATCGCATCCCGTCTGGAAGAGCAGTATCCGGCAACGAACGAAGGGTGGGGTGTGAACATCGAAACGCTACGGGAGCAATTCCCCGGCGACTCCGACCGCGCACTGATTCAGATCCTGATGACGGTCGTGTTCATGGTCCTCCTCATCGCATGCGTCAACATCGCAAATCTCCTCTTGGCGAAGACCGACGCGCGCCAAAAGGAGATTGCCGTACGGATGGCGCTGGGGGCCGGTCGTGGACGCATCGTGCGGCAGCTGTTGACCGAGGCGGTCGTGCTGGCGCTCATCGCGGGCTCGTTGGGAACGGTGGCGTCGATTTGGGGAGTCGCGTTCTTGGCGCAGGTGTTCCCGGATAACGTTCCGGGCACCTTCTGGCCGCGGATCGACGCTGCCGTCCTGACCTTTAGCATCCTTGCGTCTGTCTTTGCAGGACTGACCTTCGGGATTCCCCCGGCGATACATGCAGTGCAAGGTGGCATTCGAGGGCCGCTGATCGACGGCGTTCGCGGCGGGTCGGCGAGTCGCAAGAAAAAGCGAATCCGCAACGCCTTCGTGACTCTGGAGTTCGCCATGGCGCTCACGATTCTGGTTGGAGCCGGCGTGTTGACCGATTTCTTTCAGCGAAGCCTCTCGATGGAGCTTGGGTTCGACGCCGACAACCTGTTGACGATGCAGGTCTCGCTGCCCGAGCACAAATACGCCGAGGACGACGCCACGCGTTCGTTCGTCACGGAATTGAACCGTGAGTTGAACTCCCTTCCCGGCGCTCCTCCCTTCGCGATTATGAGTGTTCTACCTCGAACCCGGAGGCTTCCGTTCACCGAGTTTACCATTGACGGACGCCACGTCGAGCCTGGCGAAGAGCCGTCCACGTCATGGCTCTCGGTCAGTCCTGATTACTTCGCGACGATGGACATCGCGCTGCAGCGCGGCCGCCGGCTCACCGAAGCCGATCGCGAGGGGAGCGCCCCAGTGGTTCTCGTGAACCAGCGAATGGTCATTCAATTCTTCGGCGGTGAAGACCCCGTCGGACGGCGCGTGACGGTCTTCGGTGAATCGCGGGAAATTGTCGGCGTGGTGGCCGACATCGCCCAGCGGCGCCTGTCCGGTCTCCAGGCACTCAACGCCGCCATTTATTTCCCCATGGCTCAAAGGCCCTTGCGCGGCCTATGGATAGTCCTGAGAGCTACAGGCGATCCCCACACCCTGGCCGCAGCGACTCAGGCCGCGGTATGGGCGGTCGATGCCGACCAGCCCATAAATGCGATTCAGACGATGAACGAGCACATGTCGTCGGCGCTCGCCGGCCCGAATTTGCTGACCCAAATTCTGTTCGTCGTGGGAGGGTTGGCCTTGGGCCTCGCCGCCATCGGCATCTACGGTGTGATGGCGTACTCGGTGTCGCAGCAAACCAATGAGATCGGCATCCGCATGGCACTCGGCGCCAAACCGCAACAGATCCTGACAGGGGTCACGCGCCAAGGGATCAAGTTGGCGGCGCTGGGTCTCGTGCTGGGTGCACCGGCGGCGGCCCTCGTCGTGGTCTTCATCTCGAGAATTTTCCAGACAGGCGATATCAGCGACGTAGGTGGGATCGCTGCGACGCCGATCGTTCTCGTGAGTGCCACACTGGCAACTGTTGCGTTGGTCGCGTGTATCCTACCGGCCCGCCGGGCAACGAAGATCGATCCCGTCGTGGCGCTTCAGCAGGAGTGACCATTGGGTGGAGACCTGAGGTGGCCTCTCATACCAGGCGTTTCATTGCTGCTCAGAGAAACTCCGCAATGAACCCATCGCTCAGTTCCAGTTGGGCATTCCGGTCCCGTCGCAGGACCGCGCTCTCTGATTCGACCCGGTCGGCCAGCTTGCTCAGCTTGTCGGCCTGTCTGCGGAGTACTGCCGCGAGTCTGCGGCCACCTTTCGGCCTTGGGATCCGCGCTCCGGTGCGCCAGGCCCGCACCGATGCGTAACTCACCCCCACCCGCGCCGCTATATGCCGTAACGTTGGTGTCGCTGCCGCCAACGCTTCAGGTAGGACGTTCACCAGCCCACCTCCCTGATTGGCTCGTCCCCACTCTAGTACATCGAGGAGGAGTAGTCAATTTGGAGACTCTTTTCCGACATGGACAGTTGGAAGAGAAGACCCTGATTCTGGCGGGGAAAATTAGAAACATTGCCTGTCTAACCATCCATGGCGCCTCCTCTTGGACCGGACCCAAGTAGTCAATTTGATTACCCTAAGTCCCCAACCGCCCGGCTCCATATGGTTCTCAGCGTAGTAAGGCGGACTGTCGATATTTCTCACGGCGCCCCGGCGCTGGGGTCGGACGCGACATAGTCACGCTTGAAGTGGCGCACATTCGGATCGGTGCACCCCTTGAGGTTCAACAGCACGACGTCGTGGGGAACCGTGTTGGGATCCTGTGAGTGGAGCATCACACCGCTGTTGCGGAGCGCCCATGATGGAGCGCCCGGCTATTGCTCCCCCACAAATCGGTATTCCATCGAGATCTTGTATTGGGAAAACGGCTGGTTATAACACAGGTGACCGAATTGGTCGTCGAAATGGCCGTATCCGTCATACCGCACACTCAGAACACCGGCTTCGACGCGAAACGTGTTGGCGAAGTTCACGTTCACGTCGTGGCCGGAGATCTTCACCGTCCAGCCCTCGAGATCGCGCCCGTTGAATACCGGAATCCAGTCCTTTCGGTCCGAGTCGTTGGTCCCGTCCGGCGTGCAGTTGAGCGCTAACGCGGTGGCCGTCGCGACGACTACGGTCGAGAGCACCGAACGAGTCAAATAATTAAGGATTAGGGCGCATGGTCAGTCTACTAGGGGACGGGAGTCGGCTACGATCGACAGGGTATGGACGACACCGGCGCCTGCAAGGGCGCATTGGGCAGCTTATTCACTCCCCGCCTTCATCTTCTCTGCTACAAGCGCTGCGATAGTTCAAAACATCGCTTATCGCGGCGAGGATCATGATTAAAAGTGTGTACTTGGTCGGGATGCACACCGGTGGCGCGGTGGTCAATCCTCGCGGAGGATGGTAATGGGATCGACCCGCGCGGCCCGCCGCGCCGGGCGGGCGGCGGCCACGGCGCAGAGCGTGGCAATAAGGGCCACGACGACACCCAGGATGGCCGGGTCAGCCGCACCCAGCCGCATGCCTGCGGCCCCACCGAGTTGGGCTAGTGCCCACGACCCACCGAGTCCCGCGACCGTGCCAAGCGCGAAGATCGGCACGAGGCGTCGGATGACGAGATTGCGCATCGCTCGGGAGGTCCCGCCCAGGGCCAGCCGGATCCCAATCTCCCGGAGATGTGTCGAGACGCTATAGGATAGGAGACCGTAAATGCCCACTGCGGTCAGCACGAGGGCCAATCCGGCGAGGCCAGCCATGACACCGGCGATGATCGCGGCGCCGGAGATCCAGAGGGCGAGTCGCTGTTCGACGGTACTCACGCCGGTGACCAGCAGATTGGCATCGGCCTCGTGTACCGTACGTAGCAGGGACTCACGAGTGACGTTGCCCTCGGTGCGCAACAGGACGTCGAAGGCCGCGCTTGGTGATTGCCCAAACACCGTATAGATCCTCGGGTGACCCGTACGGCCCGCCTGGAGCGGACTGATCACCGTCGTACCCACGACGCCGATTATTGTGAGCCACCCGCTATCAAGCTCGTCGTCGATCCGGAGCGTTTTCCCCAGCGGATCGTCGCCGGGCCACAGAACGCCCGCGGCGCGCTCGTCCACCACTGCGACGCCCGGGCCGCCGCGGCGATCGTCGGGGCGGAACGTGCGACCTCTCAACAACGGAATGCGCATGAGTTCGAAGTATCCGGGGCTCGCCGCGATTCCGTGTCGCGGCACGACCGCATTCGAGATCGGATCGGGACGACCGCCCACGCGGACGATCGAGGGTGATGCCGACGAACCGAACGTCCCGAGAAACCGTTCCTGCTCGATGGCGACGTCCGTGATCCCCGGAAGAGCACGCACCCTAGCGGTGATCTCCTCCACGACGTTCGTCCGGGTGCCGGGGTCCGACGCCGCGTTGCCCAAGAATTGAACCGCGATGGCGGTCACGCCCCGGGGCTCGTAGCCTAGGTTGTCGAGCCGGCTCACCCTGTGGTATTGCCTGAGCGAGAGGAGTGCCGTTGCGAGGAGCATGAGGCCAAACGCGATCTGGCTTCCCACCAGCAGCCGATGGCCGGCAGCGGCGTGGCGACCCGGCGTCATGCTCGGCCCGGCAGCGCGCAACGTGAGGGTCAGATCTACCCTGGCCGCGAGATGCGCCGGAAGGACGCCGGCGATCACCACGGAGAGGCCCGTGAGGAGCACCGCGAACCCGAGCAAGCGCGCATCGATGCCGAGTTGAATCCACGGCGGCAGGAACGCGCCGAAGCGTTGGTCGATGATTGCGCTGACGCCATACGCGATCGCAATCCCGACTCCCCCGCCGATGGAGGCCAGCACGAGTGACTCGGCGATGGCAAAGCGAAACACCCTACCGCGGCTCGCGCCGAGTGCGGCTCGCACGGCGGCGTCGCGGGTACGCTCGATCCCGCGGGCGGCTGTGATGCTGGCAAGGTTGGCGCAGGCAATCAGCAGGACGGCGCCGGCGGCAAGGAGGAGCATGTAGCCCGCCAAAGGATCGCCGAGATCGTGCAGCAGCGTGTCCCGAAGCGGTTGGACCACCCCGCCCCACCCATCGTGCGTGTCGGGCCGCGCGGCGGCGAGTCGGGCGCTGAGTACATCCAGTTCCCGCTGGGCTTGGTTTGCCGAGGTCCCGTCCTTCAGACGGCCGACGACCCAGAGCGAGCGATCGGTTGGGGTGCCGCCGTTGTCGTCGGTGAGCGGAACGAACACGTCACCGCGTCCGATGAAGCCGAACTGGGATGACAGCACACCGACGACGGTGTGCACCGTCCCGTCTAGGGTGACGCTTCGTCCCACGATACCGGAGTCGCTGCCAAAGAGACTGCGCCACGTGGCGTGGCCGAGGACCACCGGGCGCATTGGGCTTCCCGGAAGCTCGTCAGTCGGATCGAGCAAACGCCCGATCGCCGTTTGCGCGCCGAGGATGTCGAACAGACTCGCCGTCACCGCGACGGTGGGGACCCGCGTCCGCTCCCGCCCTCCGTCAATAATCGCCTCGCCGCCCGTGCTCGCTGCCAGCCCGGCGAACGTCGTGATGTTGGTCCTCCAATACCGATACGTTTCAAGCGAGGCGCCGTACCCACACCCCCCGCACACCTCTTCGGGATGGAACTCTCCAAGATCGAAGAGGCGATCCTGTGCCGGATACGGCAGCGGACGAAACAACACCGCGTTCACGAGGTTGAATGCCGCGGTGTTCACGCCGATGCCGAGGATCAACGAGAGCAGTGCCACTGCGGTATAGACGGGACTCCGCGCAAGGCTCCGGAGGGCTAATCTGACATCGCCAATCCACCCCGCCTCGCGGCGGAGTGGCCAGCCTCCCCACAGATACGGGAGACCGACGGTGACGACCTGCATGGCGTACCAACCCCAAGCGCCGACCCGGCTGCGTCGGCAGGTGGCATACTCTTCGCGAAGGTCGCCCAGGATGTCCTGTCGCCCCACGGAGTCGCGAAGACACCGGGCGAGTATCCACTCCAGCACCCTCGGTGGGGTGCGTTTCATGCCCGCTCCTCAAGCACGAGTTCCAGACCTTCCCATAGGCGCATCAACGCCCCGCGGGACGCTCGCAGCGACGCCATCCCGAGCGGCGTGACCCGAAAGCGGCGCCGGTGGTGCCCTCCGCGCTCCGCAGTGGGCTCCTCCACCGACCAGGTGATGTATTTCTTGCCGGCCATGCGATCAAGCGTGCGGTAGAGCGCCCCACGCGAAACGCTTCGGCCGGCCCGTTCCTCAAGTTCCTGGCGAAGCGTCATTCCATAGGCGTCCTCTCGCAGTCGGAGGATGGCAAGGAGCACCATCTGCTCGAATTCGCCGGGGAAGGCACGGTCGGATCTCGTAGGGGCTGGCATAGTGTATACAATGTCGTCTAATACGACGACATTGTATACACTCGGCTGCGTCCTGTCAACTTGTTTGTGGTGGGCGATGTGTAATTGACGACGGCGTCGCCCATTTCGCCGGGCGGTCGTTGGTACTCGTTCCGATCGGTTGGCTACGCGATCCGGTGTCGCCGCGTCGAATGGCGGTATTACTCTGCCTCGTGGGTGTCTACGGAGCAGGATCAGTGTGAATGACGTGCGTGCCATCGAGCGCTCGAGCAACTCCGCAAGCGAAAAATTTGCGGTCTGCGATCTAGAATCGTCACTCGAACGGCCCCGCTCCCCGAATCGCACGTTGTGCGACACCTACATCGACAGCGTCACGGGCGACGCGGAGCCACAGGGATGTTTCTTCGCGCACATCTCGAAGGAACATCGCGGGGATGATCCAGTCACTCAGCAGGCCATCATGAAGGGGATCGAGCGGATGCGTGGCCTCGTGAAGTGATCGATCGAGGCAGCAAAGCGGGACGGCGATCTTCCGGAGCAGGTCTCGGCGGAGAGGTTCGCCGATTGCAGATTGAAAATCTTAAATCGCAAATTGCAAATTGCAAATCGTCAATTTGCAATCATCACTCCAACGGCCCGCCGCCCTCTACATTCTCGAATCTTCAATCGCCGTCGTGCCCGGTGCGGTGAAACGCGCGCTCGGCCGCGTGGGTGAACCCGCGCGACTCGATCTTGAAAGACTATTTTCACGTCATATCCTTTAGGACACGTCCCCGCCCAAGCGTAACCATGACGTCCTGGGCAATGGCGTCTCCGCCACACTCGCAGATGGTGCATCGAAAAAAGGGCATCTGGCCAAGCTCCGTGTAGGTCGGGGCAGGGTGGTTTCTAGAAGATTACTCAACCACGTGAGCGGCGGCCACCGCTAAAGTTGTAAACACATTAGTAACAATAGGTTACGCCATTTGTGAATCCGTTCTTGACTATTTAGTACAAAACTGCTATACTGTGCCCCATGGCAAGACCACGTGAATTCGACGAAACCGAGGCCCTCGACCGGGCGA
>JADFPO010000035.1 GCA_022562295.1 Gemmatimonadota bacterium | reverse complement strand
ACGCGGCAGCTTCTGCGAATACGTTCACTTCTTCGCATCCCGCGACGCCGGCGACGAGTGGACGCGACGGAATGAGGGAACGTTTCTGCTCACCGTATCGGAAGCATTCGAGTTGGGGAGGCGCAAGAACGGCAGTCAGTTTGGCGACATGCTCAAGCAATCTTCGCCGCTCAAGCGGTGAGTCGAGGTTCGGCTCACAGATCAGCGCACGCGTATCGGCACGGAGAACTGCGTTCGGTCCCATCGGAGTTGCAGGGTGCCGCCGCCCGACCCCGGCTCGACCAGCATCGTGAACTGCTCCACGGTTTCGTCGAGACTCTCGCGCGTCATCTCGATCCGGGCCAGATCCTGCGTCTCGTCGTAGTCGGTGCCCCACTGGCGCGTCTGTTTGTTGATGATGAGGTGGGCACTGGTGGCGGTGAACGTGGTCCACAGCGTGTAGACGCCGGCAGGCACCGCCGTTCCGCCGACCATCAAGTCCCGGTCGGTCGTGAAGTGAGTCGCGGTGTTGGCTCCGGTGCGCCAGACCTCGTCGAACGGGACCAATCCCCCGAAGATGTCTCGCCCGCGCTTGCTGGGTCGCCCGTAGTCGAGTTCGATGGTGGCGCCGCCGGCAACGAATTGGGCGCGGCCGCGAGGAGACGGCTGGCCGATGCCCTCACCTCGCGCATCCCTGGCGGCAAAATCCGCCGCCAGGCTGGCGAGATCGACGTCGAGTACGAACTCGCCTGCCAGCTTGTTGGTGGTTTCCTCGCCGTTCAAGCCGAGAATGCGTCCATCGGAGTCGATGTTGACCAGCATCGGACTGCCGAAATAGTTCAGTGAAATCGAGTCCCGGCCGTGTCGCGTTACCGCATTGGACGTCGCTCTCGCCCCGCGGCCACCCACCGACAGGAATGTCACTGGAAAACTGTCCGATCCGCTCGCAACAGCCTGCCGTGCAGCTTGCTCGAAGACCGCGTAGGACCACGGCGACTTGCCCACTTGGGGGATCGCGCCCGCCGGGACCGCCACACGCTCGGTAATGGCCTCTCCTCCCGCTTCGCGCACGACGGTGGCGCTGTCGCCGTCCATCGTGACGACGAAACGCTCTGGATCGGGGCCATCCGGATTTTCGTCAGGCGTCCGCCATTCGACCTCGAGGCGGGAAATCGTGCCATCGTCCGACAGGGTTCCCACATAGTGGGCCACCCTGGTGACCGGCAAGCGCACCAGCAGATCACCTTCGAACCCGTCGTCGGTCCGGGTAAACACCTCGATGGCCGTCGTGTCGTCCCCAAGACGCTCGATGTAGGCACGCTGAGCCGGCGGGGCCGGCGGTCCCGCACATCCGGCGATCACAACGACAGCCAAGAACAAGAAACTCTTCATGATGACCTCTGCAAATGGATTGGCAGCCTGCTTCGGTGGCTTAAACTCCGCAGACAGCGGCGTTTTCGCAATGGGGCCGTTTGCCGGCTGCGAGCGGCGGGGTCGGTCTGGGAATGTCGGCCAACTGCGGTAGCCGTTAGCTTGCGACGCACCATTTGCGATCCAGGCGTCCCAGTAAAAGCGACCGTCTCACTTTCGGGCTACTATCCCTACAACAGCATTCTCGCGAATGACCTTGGAAGACATCGACAAGACAAAACCGGCCATCCCCCACGGCCTGCGCCGAGAGCAGTTGCTCGAGCTGTACTATTACATGCGACTCACGAGAACGCTGGAGGAGCGGCTCGAGACGCTGAAGCGCCAAGGGAAGTTGGCGGGCAGCGTGTTTCGCTCGCTGGGGCAGGAAGCCGACGCGGTGGGCAGCGCATATGCGCTCGACCAGTCAGCCGGAGACATAGTGGGCCCCCTCATTCGCAACCTCGGCTCGGTGCTGGTGTTCGGTGGCACGCCGCTGGAGGTGCTGCGACAGAACCTGACACGAGCGTCCAGCCCCACACGCGGACGCGACTGGGGATTCAGCTATGGCGACCCGGATCGCGGTTTCATACCGCACATCGCCAACCTCGGCACCATGGTTCCGGTAATGGCAGGTGTCGCGCTCAAGTTCAAGATCGGCGGAGAACCGCGCGTGGCCCTGGTCTACTCGGGCGACGGCGCCACGTCTACAGGAACGTTTCACGAGGGACTCAATTTCGCCGCCGTGCAACAACTCCCACTCGTCGTGATCGTGGAACACAACCAATACGCCTACTCGACTCCCGCAACTCGGCAGTTCGCCGTGAAGGATGTGGTAGAGAAGGCTGTGGCCTATGGCATTCCGAGCGCGCAGGCCGATGGTAACGACGTGTTGGCGGTGTACGCTGTTACCAAGGAGGCAGTGGCGCGGGCTCGCGACGGCGGTGGTGTGACGCTGATCGAGCTCAAGACCTATCGCCGGCGGGGCCACGCCGAGCACGACGACCAACGATACGTTCCCGAGGGAGAACTGGAAGATTGGGAAGCTCGGGACCCGCTGGACCGCTACCTGGTGAAGCTGACCACGGAATCCGATTGGTTCGAAATGGAAGACCTCATCGAAATCGACAAACGGGTCAATCGAGAAGTCGACGAGGCAACGGAGCAGTGTTTGGGTGAGTCGATGCCGGAGGGAAAGACCGCGCTCGGCGACGTTTACGCCGATCCACCGTCCAGCTCGCCACTATGGTTCGAGGAGAACGGGTGGTAGGCAAGTCGGGTTACGACGGGTGAACCCGCCGCTCGGCGAACCGACTGTCGCCAAGGCGACAACGAAAACGTCGCTCTCAGCGACAGAATAAGCCGAGACGCGACTCTCAGTCGCGGGGAAAATGTCGTCAAGGCGACGACGATACCGTCGCTTTCAGCGACAGAAGAGATCCACAGTCCGGCTACAGTGGCGGAATCCGCTCCATCACTCCATCGTAGTCGAAAAGCACGATCAAATCCTGCATCCGCGCTGACCAAAGTGACTACAGAAAACTTCTCCGCCGACTTCGGTCCGTTCCACGGCAAGACATGGCTCAACTGCGCCCACCAGGGCCCCCTCCCGAAAGCGTCTGCTGCAGAGGCGCGCGAAGCGGTTTCCTGGAAGCAAACCCCATATGAATTGACTACGGAGCGGTTCGGCGGCGTTCCGGAACGGGTAAGAACGGCCTTGGGACGCGTGATCGGCGTCGGCCCGGAGGAGATCATCTTGGGCAACAGCGCATCCTATGGCATGCACCTGTTGGCCAACGGCATTCCCTGGAAGCCGGGCGATGAGGTGTTGTTGGTCAAGGGAGACTTTCCGTCCGTCTTGCTGCCGTGGATGGGGCTCTCCAAGCGGGGCGGGGGCGTGACCGTCCGCCAGATCGATCCGAGTGAAACGGCCCTGACGGTCGACGAACTGCGGGCACACCTCACACCGGCGACCAGGGTGTTTTGCACGACCTGGGTCCACTCGTTCCGGGGGCATGCGTTAGACCTGGACGCGCTCGGCGCGGTGTGCCGGTCTAACGGTGTCACGTTCATCGTGAACACGTCGCAAGGGCTCGGAGCGAGGCCTCTCAACGTACGCGAGACACCTGTGGATGCCATCACGAATGTTGGATTCAAATGGTTGTGCGGCCCCTACGGTACCGGTTTCTGTTGGATGCGATCCGAGCTACTAGACTCGCTCGACTACAACCAGGCGTACTGGCTGTCGATGTTGACTGCCGATGACCTGAGCAAACCCCTCGACGACCTCACGCTGCGGGAAGACTTGGGGGCTCGCAAGTATGATGTGTTCGGAACCGCCAACTTCTTCAATTTCAAACCGTGGGCGGCATCCATCGAATACCTGCTGGACATTGGGTTCGAGCGAATCGCGGTGCACGACCAATCACTGGTGTCGCGGTTCTTGGAAGGCCTCGACCGGAATCGATACGTCGTGCAGAGCCCGATCGATGGGCCTTCACGCTCGACGCTGGTGCTGCTCTCCCACAAGAAGCCGGACCTAAACGAGAAAATTTACACGGCACTAATCGACGCCGGCGTCTATGGGGCCCACCGAGGGGGAAGCCTGCGCATCGCACCACATCTCTACAATACCAATGCCGATATCGACCGTGCGCTCGAGGTTCTCAACGGATTTGATTCTGGGTAGGCGAAGGGGATCCTTTCAGAACCGGTCATCCCCAATAGCGGAAGACAATCGCAAGCCCCGCCACCCCCGACACGATCAACACGCCGCGCCGCAGGGTCTCTTGGTCGATGTTGCGCGTGATGAATCCAGACAGCGCGTATCCGGCGGCGGCGGCGGGCAGTAAGGGCAAGGCCAGTACCAACTCGCGTCGCCCGAAACTGCCGAATGCCGCCAGCGAGACGAGCACCGCGAGCGAGCTGAGCGTGAAGTAGCCGGCGAGCGTGCCACGCAACTCGCCGCCCGGTTTGTCCAGCAGAAGCAGGGCGATCGGCGGCCCTCCGATCGAGACGATACTGGCCATGAAGCCCGACGCTCCGCCTGCCACGGCCAACGCCGCGCGGGAGGGCCGCACTCGATGCCCCAGTAGTGTCAGGACTACCGCAGCAACAATGAGTAAGCCCAACACACCACCGAACGCTTCCGTCGCAACAGTGGCGGTAATCCACGCGCCGAGCACCGTTCCAGGAACGGCGCCCGCGAACGCCCATCCGATCGAGGTTAAGGAGGCTTCACGCCATTCGCGCCACGTCATCAGCACGGTTACGACGAGGATCGACACGATGAACGGGCCAGGCACCAGTCGCGGATCGATCAATAGCAGGATGGGCGCCGCAATGAGCGCCATTCCCAGGCCCAACGATCCTTGCACGGCCCCACCGAACGCGACCGTGGCGAGTATTAACAGTAGAATGAAGAGTCCACAGACTGAAGGACGGCGCCAAGCCCAAGCTGAATGAGCTATGAGCGATGAGCCATGAGTTCACGGCCCACAGCCCATGGCTCACAGCCCAATCAGTCCATTCCCTCGCCCCGCTTCATGAGATTCATGTGCTGGACCGCCTGCGCAAGGCCTCCCTCGCCTTCACCCCAACCGATACGCCCGTCCTCGTTGGCATCCTGACCATCCACGATTGCCTGGGTCAACATCTGTATTTCCTGCGCCATTTCGGCCGCCGCGCCCGCCGTTTCTGCTTCCTTGACTTGACTGCCCAGCTCCAGGATGCGTTCGGCCCACATCACCACGTTGCCCGCACTCGCTCCCACGTGCGCCGCATGGGTCTTCACGTTCTGCGACGCGCCCTCGGAGTCGGCTGCAAGTCGTACATGGGTCGCCACGCCTTGAGCGGCCTTGAGCAAACCGTAGCCTTTACCCGGGCCGGATTCCTCGACGGTGGGATCCACAGCATTCAGTACATGCCCGATGTGCCGCTGAATGGATCCAAGGTTGTCCGGGTTCCTAGCAGCCAGACCGGCGTGCATCGCGGCCACCGCCGCCTCCTCGCCAGCGGCTGGGAGCAGACCCACTCCCTCCGGCGTTCCCCGGAACCCGTCCAGTACATGCCCCATGTGGCGGTGCGCAGGGCTGTCCTGCGCAATGGCCGGGTCGCTAGTCGCTACTGCACCAACGGCTACCAGCAGTGCCACACCAATAGAGATTCTCATGACCACCTCCTGCTGAGCGTCAATTGAGCTACGAGTTATGAGCTATGAGCTACGAGCTACGAGCCACGAGCCGTCTTCGCCCGCCTGCCCACTGCCCGTCTGCCCGTCTGCGTTCCGCAAAGATGTGAAGAATTCCCTATACTCGCTAGGAGGGGAGCGACCGGCTTCAGCGGCCAGCTTCCCGCTGCCTGCCGCGTCCTTGAGGACGCACTTCTTGCACTTGGCAGCCGAGCGCGGGCTGTCAGCCCGGGACCCACGCTCAGGGAACGGGGTACAGCAGTGAACGCCGGGGAAGGTGCCTTCGGGGAACGACCGGAGTCAGGGAAGATCATATTCGCAACTGGATTACCAGACCCCAGAATCGGGTGCCGCACCCACCCACCAATATGCTGGCCTGGTCCGCCCTCACCATGTATCATGTACATGACGTAAATGGGTAGGGCATCCCATCCCTGAGACCCAGTTAGGAACCGAGACACGGAGGCACCGATGCACACCCAAATCACCCGAGCCATCGGCACAGCCGGAATTTTCCTCGCCCTGACAGCGCCCGACACTGCCATCGCTCAAGACCAGGGCGAGATCATGCAGGCAGTCATTCAACACCCAATGGCTCGCATCTGGATCTTGAACGTCGAGAAGAGCGACAACGCGCAGGAAAAAATGGAGCAGGCCCGAAGGCGATCGGGTCCCGGCGAGGCGGGAGGACGCCGCCGCGGAGCCCGCGGCGAGGGGCAGCGCGGCAACCGCGGGAGCGGTGGACGCCGACAGAGTCCAAGGAGGTCGGGCCCGACGCCCGAAGCCATGGCCACCAACCGGGTCGCCCAGCAGCGTATCATGCGGCCCGCTAGCAGAATGAGCATCGTGCTCAGCGACTCGACCGCTGCCATCGGTGCGGATGACCTACTCCCCTGGCTGTTCCCGACCAATGAAGGCAAGCGGGATCATCAGGACGGGGTCGAGCTCACGGGCAAGTGGGATGGCGACAAACTGGTTGTCGAAACCAACACGGAGGGCGGCCTCAGGATTCGCGAGGTCTACGAGCTGAAGGAAGATGATACCGAGTTGCAGGTATCCGTCACGCTGGAAAGCGGCAACAACCTGCGCGTGCGGTTCAAGCGGGTATACAGTGCGGAGGACCCGACCGGAAGCGATCTGTAGGTACCGCCGTCGAACTGACACAGGCCGACATTTCTGCGACTTTAAAGGGCGGGCACGGATCCCGCCCTTTTTCGTGTAGGTACCAAGCACAATGCCGTTGCTGATCGAAGAGATCCCCAAATTTTCCCTGGATGAGGCCGTCGGCCTGGCGCGCAAGTTTTACGGGATCGACGCGTCGGCAACCGAACTGCCCAGTTACGGCGATCAGAACTTCTTGTTGCGCGACTCAGGCGGGATCCGTTTCGTGCTCAAGATTGCCAACTCCTCCTCGCAGCGGGATCTACTCGACGCTCAGAATGCCGCCATGGCTCACATCGGACGTGCTGACTCCACTCTCCGGTGCCCGGAGGTGCTCGCCACGCTGGCCGGAGACAAGCTGACCATGGTTCCCGGAGCGGGATCCAGCGAGTACTTCGTGCGGATGCTCACGTACTTGCCGGGTGTCCCAATGGGAGAACTGCAGTCGCACAGCCAAGGTCTGCTGCGAAGCCTGGGATCATTTTTCGGACAACTGGATGGCATCTTGGAAGGATTTTCCCATCCGGGGACGGTGCGCGACCTCGAATGGGATCTCCGGCACGCTGCGGCGACCGTACGCACCTATCTTCCACATGTCGCCGAGTTCGCCGCCCGATCACTCGTCGAGACATACCTCTCGCGGTTCGAGGAAACCGTCGTCCCCGTCTTGCCAGATCTCCGCACCAGCGTCATCCACAACGACGGAAACGACTACAATGTGTTAGCCGAAGAGACGGAGCCGCACAATCACGTAGTCACAGGTGTCATCGACTTTGGTGACATGGTGAAAACGTGCATGGTGTTTGAGTTGGCGGTGGCGGCCGCCTACGCACTGTTGGAGAAGCCCGACCCCCTCTCCACCGTAACACACGTTATCGGCGGATACCACAGCGCGAATCCGCTGACGGAACTCGAGCAGAGCGTCTTGTTCGATCTCATCATGATGCGGCTCTGTGTCAGCGTGACCATCTCGACGTACCAGAGCAAACAGAACCCGGCCAACGAGTACCTCGTCATATCACAACGACCCGCGTGGAATGCGCTGAACCAGCTCGCGACGGTGGACCCGTCAGAGGCCCGCAGAGCGATCCACGCAACATGTGGGAGTAACCAGTGAACCGTCAGGACCTGCTCGAAGCACGCAGACGGTACGTCGGTCCGTCGTTGAGCCTCGCCTACCATGAGCCGCTCACGATCGTCCGCGGATCGATGCAGTACTTGTACGACGAGGAGGATCGGGAGTACCTCGATGCCGTCAACAACGTGTGTCACGTGGGCCACTGTCATCCAACGGTGGTCGAAGCCGCGCGCAAACAAATCGGTCTCCTCAATACGAACACGCGCTACTTGCACGATCATTTGGTCGAATACGCGGAGCGACTCACCAGCACGTTGCCCGATCCCCTCAGCGTGTGCTACCTGGTGTGCTCGGGGAGCGAAGCAAACGACCTGGCGCTCCGCATGGCGCGCGTCTCCACCGGACACACCGATACTGTCGTGGTCGAGGGCGCGTACCACGGAAATACCACGTCTCTCATCGACATCAGCCCGTATAAGTTCGACGGGCCCGGCGGCTCGGGTGCGCCACGTCACGTGCACAAGGTGGCAATGCCGGACGTCTTTCGGGGACCGTACCGGGACCCAGGATCGGCCGGCGAGGAGTATGCGAATCACGTTCTCCAGTCGATCGCCGCAGCGGAAACCAACGGACACAGCATCGCGGCGTTCTTCTGTGAGTCACTGCTGGGTTGCGGCGGCCAGATCGTCCTACCCGACCGTTACCTCCGCGCGGCGTTCGCACACGCCAGAAAGGCCGGTGCGGTGTGCATCGCTGACGAGGTGCAGGTCGGGTTCGGACGCGTGGGCACCCATTTTTGGGGGTTCGAGACGCAGGGAGTCGTCCCGGATATGGTCACGCTTGGAAAACCCATCGGCAACGGACACCCCATGGCCGCCGTCGTCACAACACCGGAGATCGCGGCCTCGTTCGACAACGGTATGGAGTACTTCAACACGTTCGGCGGGAATCCCGTGTCGTGCGCGGTCGGTCTGGCCGTGTTGGACGTCATCGAGGCCGAAGGTCTCCAGGAGAATGCGCTCACTGTCGGCGCACACCTAAAACACGAACTCGAGCACCTCAAAGAGAAGCACGCGCTTGTCGGCGATGTGAGAGGAATGGGACTATTCCTCGGCGTCGAGCTCGTACTGGACCGGAAGACGCTCGAGCCGGCCACAGCACTCGCGGTCCACGTCATCGAGGAGATGAAGAACCGCGGTGTGCTCATCAGCACCGACGGACCACTCAACAACGTGCTCAAGATCAAACCGCCGATGGTGTTCACGGAGGAGAACGCGGATCGGTTGGTGAAGGTGTTGGATGAGGTGTTGGAGGGGATGGGGGATAGGGGATAGGGGATAGGTGTTGGGTGTCAGGCCAAGGTGGAGAAGAGCATCCACTCGTTCTGCCCTCAGAGACACCGTCGCGTCAGCGGCCGGAGCTTCCCTATTACCATTTTTCGCGACAGCTTGAGACTTCCCCGAAAAGGAACGACCTAAATGTCAATGGTCCCGTTGGCTTCCCGCAGTCAGCACGTCACCGCGGCAGGCTTTGCTTTCCTTCTGGCGCTGGCCTGCGCTTCCGACAACGAGCAAGACGACTTCGCGCGGATCGCCCTCAACCCAACTGGCAGCGGCACCCTACCCGATGCCATCCTGGGGACTGCTCCACCTCCCCAGGGAACGCCACTGCACTACGTGCCGGACGATACCGTGACCACCGGGTATCTGGCATTACCGGAGGGCGAGGGTCCCTTCCCCACGCTCGTGCTCATTCACGAATGGAACGGATTGGTCGACCGGGTTCGGCAGGTAGCCGACGCATTTGCCGCGGAAGGCTACGTGGCGCTGGCGGTCGACCTGTATTCGGGACGCACCGGAAGCAACCCCCAAGAGAACCGGGCTCTGACCCAGGAAGTCCGGGCGAATGAACCCCAGATGATCGCCAACCTGGACCACGCGGCCCGATACCTCCGCGAGCTACCCGACGTAACCGGCAAGGTCGCGGCGATGGGATGGTGCTTCGGTGGGGGTGTGGCATTGAGTTACGCCCTCGGTGGGGAGAACCACGAGGGTACCGCGATCTTCTATGGCTCCCTCATCGAAGACCCGGAAATCCTGGCATCTATCACGCACGAGGTCTATGGCACCTTCGCGGGGCTGGACCAGGGCATTCCCCCCGACCAAGTGGAGCGGTTTGTGGCGGCGTTAGACCAGATCGGCATCCCCAACGACATCCACGTCTACGACGACGTGAACCACGGATTCTGGCTGCGGGTGGGCGCGGAACGCGAGCGCCGCGAGGCCGCCGGCCTGGACGCGTGGACCCGACTCAAGGCGTATTTGGCGAGGGCGCTGTCGGAATAGGGGATAGGGGATAGGGGATAGGTGTTAGGGATCAGGGGTCGGTCGGGCAAAGCGAAGAAGGTCGTCAGCCGGAGATGCCGGCCTCCGCCGCTTCAAGCTGAAACAAACCAATCGGCGCCGCGTATTGTTCTTCATGAATCAGGAACAACGATACCAGGCCTTCGCGCTTGTGGCTCTCACGGTGGTTGTCGCCATGTGGTCGGTCTTTTGAGCCTGCTCGGCGATTCGTACCGGGCGCGGTTCCCGAGCCCGATGGCTGCCTACAACCGTCTCCAGACGGCGCTGATGCGGCGATTCATGAACCGCGGGGGCACGATAGAACGCTGGATGATCGAGCTGGCGCCCGCTTTCCGACGACGTTACGCGTGGCTGTACCAGCAGCCGGTGCCCGTCATGGTCGAAACCGGCGAGCACCGCCTGCCCTATCGCCGCTAGTCGTCTCCCTCATATCCAAGCAACAATCTGCTCTCGAGATCCCAGCTCGAGTTCTCCGTACTCCCAACCGGAAGTACGCATGGCAGGAGGTCGAGCAGGGGCAAGAAACGCTCGCCAAAATCGTCGAGATGACCGAAGCCGCGGGAGCTACGATTGTAAACTGGCAGTTCAATTTCGATTTGCGTCGAGCGCCTGCCAGCGCGCGAGCGTCTCCGCCAGTACCCGCTGCTGATTTCCGATAGCCTCCACAACCTGCGATGTGGGTCCCACGTCGGATTCCTCCACAATGCGATAGAGCGACCCCAACGCGCCGTTGATACGGACAAGATCGGACTCCAACTCGGCGGCATCACTTTCGCGAGCCGAGTTGCGCGCGCTCGCGCGGAAAGCGCGTACCTCGGCGATGGCATCGAAGTCCTGCTGCAACAAGGCATACAGTCCTAGGGATATCCTATGTTGTCGCTGGATCTCCGCAGCAGATGTCTGGACACGTGGGTCCATTTTCACCGTGAGTGGCTGCGTGTAACTCTCACCGTCGACGGTGAGCCGGACCGTGTAGCGTCCGGGCAACACCCACGGGCCCTTCGGCGTCACCGGCGTGTTCCGCACGACCGCCGAGATGGGATAGCGGAAGCGCAATACGGCCGGACGCGGGTAGTGAAGATCCCACACGAATCGATGCAATCCGGCCCTCGCAGACAGGACTTCAGGTGGCCTGGGCCAATACGGAGGCACATTTTGGCCCTCGAGCGGCGGCTCCGGCGCATCCGCGCTCGAATGACGGCGCACGAGCAACCCGTCCTCGGTGAAGATCTCGAGCGTGACCGCTCCGCGGGCCTCCTCCTTGAGGAAGTAATTGATAATGGCACCGTCCGGTGGATTTTCTCCCACGGGTTCGTCTGGCGGCAGCGGGGTGTCTGTGTATTTGTTCCAGCGGAAGCGCCACGCTTGCTGAGGCTCGAACAAAAACGCATCGGCCTCCAGTGTGGCCGGAGTGATTTGCCGGAGAGGGGTGATGTCATCGAGGATCCAGAAGGCCCGCCCGTGCGTTCCAAGCACGACATCGTCGTCCTTGATAATGAGATCCCGAATCGAGGTGGCCGGACTGTTCAAGCGCAGTGACTGCCAGTGGTCCCCATCGTCGAACGACACGTACACGGTCTGCTCCGTGCCCGCGAACAGCAGTCCCTGACGCTGCGGGTCCTCGCGCACCACATTGACGATCGTACCGTCGGGAATGCCGCTCGTGATGTGCGTCCAGCTCGTGCCCCCGTCGCGCGTGCGGTAGATGTGTGGGCGCAGATCGTCGAGACGCAACGTGTTGATCGCCGCGTACGCCGTGTTCACGTCGAAGTGCGACGCGTCCATCAAGGACACTTTGGCCCACGGCACCAACTCGGGTGGCGTCACATCGGTCCACGTGTTGCCGCCGTCGCGAGTCACGTGAATCAATCCGTCGTCGGTTCCGACCCAGATGACGTTGATGTCCTTGTACGATGGCGCGATGGTGTAGATGACGCCGCGCCGCGTCACTGGTGCGGCGGGCGTGCCGCGGTATTTGCCCACGACCGACGGGACCTCCCACGTCTCGCGCGTCAGGTCCGGACTGATCTGGTCCCAGCTCTGTCCACCGTTCGTCGTCTTCCAAAGAACGTTCGAGGCGAAGTACAGCGTGTGAGGATCGATCGGTGAGAAGAGGATCGGCATCGTACGAACCACGCGGTAGCCACCGTCCCGCAGTGGATTCGGGCTGACATTCTGCCGCTGGCCTGTGCGCCGGTCGAAGCGCGTGACTTTGCCGCCGTAGACGATGTCCGGATCGAGCGGGTCGGGCGCGGCGTAGCCGTACTCCTCGATCCCTACCGAACTCCACTCGTGAACCGTGATCTGCCCATGGTCGCCGCGGCTTTGCACACAGGCCGAGCCGCTCTCCTGCTGGCCGCCACACACACGATAGGGAAACGCATTGTCCGCCGTGACGTGATAGAACTGCGCCGTCGGCTGATTGTACCATGAACTCCACGTCTCACCGCCGTTGACCGTGATGATGGTTCCCTGATCGGCGGCGATGAGCATGATGTCGGGGTTGTGCGGGTTGATCCAGATCCGTTGGTAGTCGTCACCTCCTGGCGCGCCCCGAATCGCTTCGAAAGTGTGACCACCGTCGGTCGATTTCCATACGACGATGCTGCCGGTGAAGACGATATCAGGATCTTGCGGATGCACCTTTACCTCTGCGAAGTCGGAACTCCGCTGAGTGACGCGTGGATCGGAGTTGATGAGGTACCAGCTTTCCCCGGAATCGTCCGAGCGATAGAGTCCGCCGTCGTTGCGGGCTTCCACCGTCGCAAAGAGACGGCTCGGTAAGCTCGGGGCCACGGTGATCCCGATACGGCTGAGGCCGTCCTCGGCAAAGGTCGGCAGTCCTGCGGTCAGTGGGCGCCACGTGTCGCCGCCGTCGGTGGACTTGAAGATGCCGCTGCCGGGGCCGCGGAAGCGACCGTTCTCCCACGGGCCTTCACGCGCCTCCCACATCACCGCGTACACCGTCTGGACGTCGCTCGGGTCGAAGGCCACGTCCACACCGCCCGTGTTCTCATCCCGATACAGCACCTTTTGGAAGCTCTGGCCCCCGTCCAACGAGCGAAAGATGCCACGCTGTTCGTTGGGTCCATAGGGATGGCCGAGCACCGCGACGAACAGACGGTCCGGGTTGCGCGGATCGATGATGATCTGCGGAATCTGTTGACCGTCGCGCAGTCCGAGATGCGTCCAGGTTCTTCCGGCGTCGATCGACTTGTAGATACCGTCGCCCACGGACAGGTCGGGCCGCTGATTGCCTTCCCCGCTTCCCACGTAGACGACGTCGGGATCGGACTCCGACACGGCGATGGCACCGATCGAGCCGGTGGGCTGGTCGTCGAAGATCGGTCGCCAAATGCGGCCGTAGTCCGTGGTCTTCCACACGCCGCCGTTGGCAACGCCGAAGTAGAACACGTTTGGCCGACTCGCCACACCGGATGCGGCCTTGGTTCGGCTACCCCGAAACGGCCCGATCATGCGCCACCGCATCTCGTCGAACAGGTCGGCGTCGTACTGTTGCGCCATAGCGGGCGGCGCAAAGGCCGCGGTCGTCAGAAGGGCGAGAATTATCAGCAGAGGTAAGCGTTTGGACATGGTGCCTTCCTGGCGGTATTTCGAGTTTCAGGTTGATCGGCCCAACTTGCCACAAAAGCGAAGGCTCCGCCACGTTACGCCCCTCCCGGAACCGCAATCGGTACGGTAGGGTTCCGAAACACGCCAATCACGTCCTTGCCATCGCGACCGAACGGTTTCTCGCCGCTAATAGCGGCGGCTCGGCTAGTCTGTCGCTGACAGCGACATTGAGGGGATTCACCATCCCAAGAGAATGTTCGATCTTACCGAAGGATTGATCCGACGCGGTTACAGCGACGAGAACATCGAGGGGATTCTCGGTGCTAACTTCAAGCGTGTCCTCACCGAAATCTAGTCGGATTAAAATTTCTTCATTGAATCATTCATGGAAATGCCCGTGCGACCCATAAGGTCTTTCATCGCCGTGTGCGGTGCCACGCTCGTGGCATTCAACCCAGCCAACGCTCAGGAAATATCAAACGGGAACGGTGCTCTCCCCAACGTCATCAGCGAAGAGGACCGTCTCGAGGTGAGAGCCACCGCGACCACGGTGACTCCAAAGATCGACGGGATACTCGACGACGCCGTGTGGCGCCAAACCACCCCGGTCACCGGGTTCATACAGAGCGAACCGGACGAGGGACGGGCCGCCACGCAGCGAACCGAGGTTCGAGTCGCCTACGACGCCAATTTCATCTACATCGCCGCCTATTGTTACGACGACGAACCGGAGCGCATCGTCGTCGCCGACATCAGGCGCGATTTCCGAATGGACAACCAAGACACATTCGAGGTCATCCTCGACACATTCACCGATCGCCGGAACGGATACGTGTTCGCAACGAATCCGGCGGGAGCCCGCTCCGACTGGCAGGTGACGAACGAAGGGCGGGAGATCAATCCGAGTTGGGACGCGCCCTGGAATGTCCAGACGAAGCGTGTGGCCGATGGCTGGACGTTGGAGATGGCCATCCCGCTGGCGTCGATCAGATCCGCCGAAGGAGATGGCCGAGCTTGGGGAATCAACTTCAGTCGCCGGATTCGCCGCAACAATGAGGTCGTGTTCTGGGCCCCCATACCACGGTCATACGCCCTCACGCGGCTGTCACTGGCGGGTAACCTGGCAAACCTCGGAAATGTCAAAGGAGGTCGCGACCTCCGAGTGACCCCGTATGTTGCCGGCAAAACCGTGCGCGAGATGGGCGGCCCGGCGTTCGATGAAACCGCCGACGTCGGCGTCGACGTCAAATACGGACTCACCAACGGCCTGACACTCGACCTGACGGTCAACCCCGACTTCGCCCAGGCCGAAGCGGATGTCCAACGGGTCAACCTCACGCAGTTCAGCCAGTTCTTTCCCGAGAAGCGAGATTTCTTCCTGGAGAACTCGGGGCTCTTCTACATCGGCGACACACGCAGAAACACCCGCGTGTCCACCGCTCCGCGTGGCAACGAAGACCTGGTGATGTTCTTCAGCAGGCGTATGGGTCTCGCCAGCGGAAGGGCCGTCCCGATCGATGGAGGCCTGCGGCTCACGGGACGAGAGGCGGGAGTCGAAGTTGCCGCGCTCGCACTGCGCTCCCGAAGTCTCACGGTCGGCTCCGGGGACGTCATTCCCTCCAACGACTACGGCGTCGTGCGCCTGCGCCGAAACATTTTCTCGAACTCCGATGTGGGCGGCATCTTCATGACCCGGAGCGGCGTCGATGACCGTGGCGACTACAACCGCGTGTACGGGGTCGATGCCAACATCAGACTTCCCGCACGCATCGACTGGAGTTCCTTTGTGGTCAACTCCGAGTCGCCCGGCGTTTCAGGCGCGCGGTACGCATATCAGACGTCCTTCAACCGCGAGGCCAACTTCGTGCATGTGAAGTTCGGTTTGCTCTCCATCGGGGAGAACTTCACCAACGACCTCGGGTTCTTCCGCCGCACCGGGGTCATGAGGTGGTCGCTGGACACAGGTATCCGTCCTCGGTACGCCAGCTTGAGAAAGCGAGGCGTGCGGGAGATGCACCCACACATCGTCTGGAACTACTACACCGACCAGTCGGGCAACGAGGTGGCGAAGCGTCTGCACACCGGCTACACGTTCTTCTTCAACGACGGCGGCGTGGCGCAGATCGCCGCCAACCCGTCCACCGAGACCATCACCACCCCGTTCCAGATCCACCCGGACGTAACGCCGTTCGCCCCGGGGCGATACGACTGGACCCACTGGCAACTCACCTATAGCTCGGATCCTAGCCGCCTCTTTTTCATCAACCTCGGGCTGACGGTGGGCGGGCTGTGGACGGGCACTCAGCGGTCTACTCGGGCCACCGTGGCCGTCACGCCGTCGTACAACTTCCGCGCCAGCCTGGGAGTGTCGCGAACGTCGGGCGACATGGAGGGACCGGGACAGACGTTCGTGCGGGAAATCTGGACGGCCCGGGCCAACTACTCGTTCACGACCAACATGTTCGTGGACGCCCTGGCTCAGTACGACGCCGACCGCGAGTTGTTCAACGCCAACGTGCGGTTCAACCTCATCCACCATCCGCTGAGCGACCTATTCATCGTCTACAACGAACAGCGATTCACCACGACGGGAGGACCAGCGCCAGGCCGCAGCGTGATCATCAAGGTGACGCAGATGCTGGCTTATTGAAGAAAGGTGTCAGGGGTCGGGTGTCATGGACGTCAGGTGTCGGGTGTCAGGTGCCAGGTGTCAGGGACTGAACTGGTGTCCGGTTTCAGGGGGAGGCGGCAGGCAGAGGCAGGCGGCGCCACGTGGTGGACGTCAGGTCCCGGTGTAGTAATTGATCCTCACCTATTCCTGGAGATGGAAAGCCGTATATCGCTGTGGCATATGTACTTGGAGATCCAGCCAGTTCAGCGTCCGGTCTTTCCCCTAGGGCCCCTGACACCTGAAACCGGACACCTGAAACCTTGAGACCTACCGACAGCCCGCTCCATTCTCTACCGAGCTTTTCACCTACCCGGCCGCAGCCCCGGAATCCTCCGTTCCCGGTTCCCCGAGCGGACCGAGAACCCGGCAACCAGGTACCCCTCCGTGCGTCCGCCGGTGAGCAGGTCCAAGACCTGATACTCCACGAAAGGCCGAATCGGACCGAGCGGAATGGACGCGCCGGCTAAGAGCACGTCGGACCCGATGTTTTCGATCGGGCGGCCCAAGTTGTCGAGATCACCAAAGGCAGCTCTGATTCTCGTGAAGCTGGCACCCGCTCCCACGTACCAGGGAGAGGCCCGACCCAGCGGTCTCACCTTGAAGGTGCCCACGGCCTGCCACCCTGCATTGTTGAATCCGTCCGCGCCCCCGAAGATCAGGCTGAACTGGGGGTGGAATTCCAACGCACCAAACAGCGGTATGGAGAGTTGAACTCCGGTGCGCTCACTTTCATAGGCTCCATGGCTCACTCGGGCCGACAGATGGCCCCCCAATTCCAGTTCGGCCAGCTTCCCCGGGTCACCCTCGGGGGCATCTGTCCACACAACGATCACCCCACATTCCGACCCGCGCTTGTTGTACTCCACCGGGATGCTGGCCGGAGACGTATACACTTCCATGCCGGCTATCTGATTGGCTGGTAGCAGAAAATCGAAGTCCGTCGTGTTTATCAGCAGGTCGTTGACGAAGATCAACGGGGTGCATGGCTGACCGGCCCGGGCAAATCCCGTGCGACTGAACACGATCGACACCGGGGTGGGCCCGATGATTCCGGCTCCCGGGTTTGTCAGATCTACGTTCACGTTGTCTTCGCTGAAGATCACCGTGCCCGGCACTCGGCGCACCACATCGGTGACCTTTTGGGCCCCCATGGCTTTGATCTGATCGCGGGTGAAGAAATGTCCCCCTGCCCCGTGGTCGCGCCGATTGTAGAATCCCGTCATCCGCCCAGTCGTGAGACGCACAGCGTCGGTCTCGACGCCGATGTCCGACAGGCGGACGGGAGCCGGCTCCATCGAGATGAGCAGATCGACGGAGTTCTCGGCCGGTGGAAGCATGAACTCTCGCTCCGCGGGGAGGTATCCGATGCGGCGGAGGGCCAGCGTGTTGATCTCACCCGGATCGACCGTTCCGGTAACGACTCGGAAGCTCCCGTCCGCATCCGTAATAGCGACCACTCGCCCATTGAGGTCCACCGGCACCTGCGGCAACGGGTCTCCCGTTGTGGCGTTTCTCACCACCCCGGTGACCGTGACGAGCGGACCGGTCGATACCTGCAGCCCGATCGATCCAATGTTGACGGCACCATCCGTCGCTCGTTCCGGCTGCGCTTCGAATCGGAAATTGCGAGGTCCGAATCCCGTTCGGCTCACCGAGAGGGTATAGGCACCAGCGGCGACACCGCTGAGTTGAAATTGTCCGGACGCGTCGGTGACTGCGGCGATGTCGGTTCCCCGAATGTGTACCACGGCACCGCCGAGCGGACTTCCCGAGCGGGAATCCACCACCGAGCCGGCAATCGTCAAAGACTCCTGCCGGGCAGCGGCCTGCGCCGCCACGGCAGTCGAGACCGTGAGCGCAATCAGGGCGACTGGTCCAAGGAACCGGATGCAGCTACACACTCGAGTCTGCATGAATCCTCCGCTCCGCAACCGAAGAACCCGCGGCGCGCAACGTCACCGGGAGGCGGCATTGGGGCTTACGGGCTGTCCCATGCGATACACCGGAATCCCGGTCATTGATTCGCCTGCAAGCACCCGTAACCGAACCGTCAGACCTCTGTAATGAAATTAACATGTAGGGGATGGGGGATAGGGGATGGGGGATGGGGGATAGGTTGTAGAAGCGACTACAGAACTGAACTCCATCACGGAATCAATCTCCAATCTCCGTTGTCCAATCTCCGATTCCCCATCCCCCATCCCCTATCCCCTCGAGCCCATCTCGGCTTGGGCAAGCCGGTTTTTCGCGCTACCATAGTACCATAACCCAACACTCCAAGGCACGGTGTGATGAAAGCGTCAGATCTGCTGGTAAAGGCCCTCGCCATTGAAGGCATCGAGTACGTCTTCGGGGTGCCCGGGGAAGAGAACGCCGACTTTATGATGTCGCTCGAGGCCGTAGACGATATCCGTTTCATTCTCACCCGTCACGAGCAGGGGGCGGCGTTCATGGCAGAGGTGTACGGCCGCCTGACCGGAAACCCGGCCGTGTGCCTCGGCACCCTCGGGCCGGGCGCCGCCAACCTCGTGACCGGTGTGGCCGATGCCAACATGGACCGTGCCCCGATGCTGGTGATCACGGGCCAGGGGGCATCCACCCGGCTGCACAAGGAATCGCATCAAATCATGGACGTGGTCGCCATGTTCGACCCCGTCACCAAATGGGCGCACTCCATTCGGCACCCCGACAGCATCCCCGAGATCGTCCGCAAAGCCGTGCGGCTCGCACGCACAGAGAAACCTGGCGCGTGCCACATCGAATTGCCCGAGGATATCGCGAAGCTCAACGTCGACATGGATCCGCTGGAACCGCGCCGGTTCCGCCGGCCCGCTCCCGCCGACAAGATCGTCAACCAGGCATTCGACCTCATCAAGAACGCCAAGCACCCTCTCATTCTCGCGGGCAACGGGTGCATACGAAAACGTGCGAGCAAGCAACTGCGCATTTTCAGCAAACGCACGGGGATCGGCGTCTTGAACACGTTCATGGCCAAGGGATGCGTCGACATGGATGCGGACGAGTGCATTTTCACGATCGGGCTACAGTCCAAGGATCGCGTGTCCTACGCTATCGACGCCGCCGACGTGGTGATCACGTTGGGGTACGATATGGTGGAGTACCACCCGCAGTTGTGGAATCCCCGCAGCGATAAGTGCATCATCCACATCGACTTTCTCCCCGCCGAGATCGACGCCCACTACAATCCCCAGACGGAGGTCGTGGGGGATCTGGCGCACGCGCTGTGGATGCTCAACGAGCGGGTCGCGGCAGAGCCAGAGGGGTGTCTGACTTTCGACCTGGAGCTACAGGCGAAAGTGCGGCGCGACATGATGGCCGACTTTGCCCAGTACGCTGACGACGAAACGCAAGGCTCGATTCGGCCGCAGAAAGCGTTGTGGGACGTCAGGAAGGTGATGGGTCCCAACGACGTGCTTCTGTCGGATGTGGGCGCGCACAAGATGTGGATCGCCCGGTACTATCAATGCCACGAGCCCAACACCTGCCTCATACCGAACGGCTTCTGCTCGATGGGTTTTGCGTTGCCGGGAGTGATCGCCGCCGACCTCGTGTGCCCGGACCGCCGCACGCTGGCGATCTGCGGCGACGCAGGGTTTCTCATGAACGTCCAGGAGATGGAGACCGCACATCGGCTCGACTCGAACATCGTGGTCATGGTGTGGGAGGACAACGCATACGGACTCATCGCGTGGAAGCAGGACAACGAGTTCGGCCGGCACACCGATTTGTCGTTTACCAATCCCGACTGGATGCAGTTGGCCGAGGCCTTCGGATGGCACGGCCACCACGTAACCAAGAGCCGGGACCTCGAGGCGGAGCTCGAGCGGGCGTTCGAGGAGAGCGGCCCCAGCCTGGTCGTCATCCCGATCGATTATCGGGAGAACGCGCTGCTGACCGAGCGGCTGGGTAACATAGCGTATTCAATTTGAGCTACGAGCTACGAGCTACGAGCCGCGAGCTGTGAGCGGGCAGAGGGACGAGACACCGCGGCTCGCCTGACCAGATAGGGAACTGTTCGATGTTAAAATCGCGTTATCCGACGGCTGTTCCGGGCCACACGCCTTCGGCCCCCGAGATTCTCGAGGTGACTTCCCCCTACAGCGGAGGGACCGTCGCCGAGGTTGAGCTGGTGGACGCCGCGGGGATGACGCGGGCGCTGGATGTGGCCACCGCGGCATTCGCGGAACACCCCCACGGCCTCCCGGCGCACGAGCGGAGCACGATTCTCAAACGTTTGGCTGCCCTCGTCCGCGAGAATCACGAGGAACTCTCGCTGCTCATCGCGCGCGAGGGCGGTAAGCCGTTGATCGACGCCCGCGTCGAGGTGACCCGCGCGGCCAACACCGTGGAAGTCTCGGCCGAAGAAGCAACGCGGATACATGGCGAGGAAATTCCGATGCAGGGCACGCCCGCAGCGATGGGGCGCCTCGCGTTCACGATCAAGGAACCCATCGGCGTCGTAGCGGCTGTGAGCGCCTTCAACCATCCCGTCAACCTCATCGCTCACCAGGTGGCGCCGTCGGTGGCCGCCGGTTGCCCCGTGCTCATCAAGCCCGCGCCCGATACGGCGATCTCGTGCATGGTGTTCATGGAGCTGTTGCGTGAAGCCGGGCTTCCACCGGAACTCGGCATGGCTGTTCCGTGCTCCAACGAGGTTGCCGAGCAACTCGTCACCAGCGACCGGATCGGCTTCTTCAGCTTCATCGGCAGCGCCAAAGTGGGATGGCATCTCCGGTCCAAACTGGCGCCGGGCGTTCGGTGCACACTCGAGCACGGCGGCGCCGCACCGGTCATCCTCGACGAAACCGCGGATCTGGACCGGGCGTTACCGGCGCTGTTGAAGGGCGGGTACTACCACGCCGGCCAGGTGTGCGTGAGCGTGCAACGAGTGTTCGCCCACAGCTCGATCAAAAAGAAAGTCGTCGAGCGGCTCACCGAAGGAGCCGAGGGGCTAGCTATTGGCGACGCCGTACATCCGGAGACCGAAGTCGGCCCGCTCATCCGCCAGCGTGAAGTGGACCGGGTGCACGAGTGGGTGGAGCAAGCGCGGCACGCCGGCGCCAAGATGGCGACGGGTGGCAATGCGTTGGGCCATCAGTGTTACGCCGCCACCGTGTTGACCGACGCACCGGCCGACACCAAGGTCATGACCGAGGAAATCTTCGGACCGGTAATAGTCGTGAACGCGTTCGACTCACTGGAAGACGCCGTCGCGCAGGCGAACAGCGTGCGTTGGTCGTTCCAGGCCGCGGTGTTTTCGCAGGACGTGGATCGCGCACTCGGTGCCGCGAAGAAACTCAAGGCCGCTGCGGTCATGATCAACGATCATTCGGCGTTTCGAGTGGACTGGATGCCGTTCGCAGGGCGCGGGCCGTCGGGGTTGGGGGTAGGCGGGGTGAAGTACGGCGTGGCCGACCTCACGGAGGAGAAGATGATTGTGATCAGGTTAGGGGATGGGGGATAGGGGATAGGTATCGGGTGTCGGGTGTCGGGTGTCGGGTTTGCCGAATGTCACACTGGGACCTGAAATCTGCCAGCTGAAAACCTTCTGAATCTCTCAACGGTACAGCGCGTTAAAAAAACAGCTTGAATGTCGCGTGGGGCCAGGATCGAAAATACGGCGAGAATCCGAACATGATCACGCGCCCTCGTCCCAGTTGGGCTTCGACGACGGCATCTCTTCCCGCCATGTGCTCCCCACCCAGCAGCCAGCCGCTCACCACGTGAGGCCCGATCTCTCGAGCGCTACACCGGGTCGTCCGGGCAGTGGTGCGCACCGCCAAGAGCAAACACATTAACTATGCGCAGTCTCTGTGAGTTGCTCAACTTCGGTCCGCGCCTCGACCTCGTGGTCGATGTCTTCACTGATCTTACGCGCCGCCTCGATGTCCGAGGTAATGTCCTCGATGGAGCCCAATCCGGCACGCAATCGCAACAGATCGATCCGGACGTTTTCTAATGCCGCCACGACAGTGGCCAACCGGTTGCGTATACGTGTGCGCTCGACGTCGATGTCGTCGACAATGGAGATTCGTTTCGCAAGCAGATCTGCTTCACTCTGTCGGTCCGGATCTGCCCGCAGCACCTGAAGACGAGATCGGTCTCGCTCGATCCCCTCCCCCCCTCCTCCCACATCGCCCATGACCTTGGCGAGTTCCGCCTCCCTATCACGGAGCGCCTGCGCGTGCGCCTGAAGCCGTCCAATGACGCTCGGGACCTCCGCGAGTCTTCGGCGGTGTTCACTGGGTAAGGCGTCGAACAGAGAATCCGCCGCCGAGGCGAGTACCACCTCTGTCGGTTCGCCTGCCGGGGAGACGGCTTGCGGTTTTTTCTTGAGCCCAATCCCCGCAATCTGGAACACAGTCGTCCGACAGTTCCCGCCAGCAACCGATGTCCGAGAAAATGGGTCTTCCGCTCCAGCTTCGCGCCCCATCGTTCCAGCAAACTCACCGGCTTTCTCACGAGCAGAATCGCTCCGCCGATACTGAGCAGGAGCAGGCTGACACCCCAGACCGCGTCGGGCACGTTTGATGCACCAAAGACGATCACCGCGGTCGCATAGCCTGCTAGACCTATCGCCCCTGCCGCCCCGACAGGCCGCCCGATTTTACGCAGATCGGTCTCGCGTTGGTGTCGACGGCGCACCTCCAGTTCCTCAGCGCGGGCCCGAGCGTGGATCACCAGCGCAGACCGAAGATCGTCAAAGTTCATACCGTCTCTTAGCACGCGCCGCGTTACACCAAGCGTGAAAAGCGCACCGAATCCGGTCAGGGCGGCCGCAGCGACAAATATCAAACTTGGATCTATGTCATAGAATATGAACCACCCCAACAATACACCACCCAGCATGGCCAACGGCGACCCCGCATCGCGCATGAACAATCTGATCTGCGGCGGGATCTCCTTTGCTGCGAGACCAAGCTCGCCGGCCGCCTCGGCAAGCTCCTCCCCCGATTGGAACCGCGCAGCAGGATCCTTCATCAAACACCGGTCGACGGCCTCAGCCAGTTTCGCCGGTATATCGGCCCTCACCGACGCAATCGGTGGCGCCGGTTCGTTGACGTGCATGGCCAAGACGGCAAGTACCGTCTCCGCATCGAATGGAAGCTTGCCTGTGAGAGCGTAGAATGCGGTGACGCCCAGCGAGTACAAATCGCTGCGAGCATCCGCTGCCTCACCCGCCGCTTGTTCCGGGCTCATGTAACTCGCCGTGCCCAACAACTCACCTGCCGTCGTGAGGCCCTTCGCGTCCATCACGCGTGCGATGCCAAAGTCCGTCACCATCGCGCGACCGGTCGCCTTGTCGAGCAGGATGTTGTCCGGCTTTATGTCGCGGTGCACGATGTTCTTGGCGTGTGCATGGGCGAGAGCCCAGGCCACCTCCTGAATGAGACGGACAGCTTCTCCGGAGGTAATGGGTCCGGCCCGCTCCACCCGCTGTCTGAGCGTCTCCCCGTCCACGTAGCCCATCACGAAGAACACGATGTCTCCGTGCTCTTCTACCGCGTGGATCGGCACGATGTTGGGGTGAGACAACCCGGCGGCCGTTCGCGCTTCGCGCAGGAACCGCTCGCGCAGATCAGCGTCGATGGCAAGCTTTGGCGGCAGCAGCTTGATGGCCACGAGGCGATCGAGCGCGACGTCCCGGGCCAGCAGCACGATCCCCATGCCACCCCGGCCCAGCTCTCGGTCGAGCGAGTAGCGGCCCGCTACCTGTTGCTGGAGAGCGATGAACTCCGCATTGGTCGCAGAAGATTCATTCATGGCTTTAGGATAGGCAAATTGGCGATTATGACGCGCCAGCGCGAGTAGCAGCGGAGAGCTCGGCTGCACATAGGTGTACGTTCGCTGTCACTGAAGCCCAATGGCGATGGCCGTCCCGACGGCCAGCACTCCCAACGCGAACAAACTCGTATACAGCGCAAAGGCGCCGCTTGGGTCAACGGTTTCCTCTGGTTTGGTCGATCGCTCCGTACTCCATAGCAGTACATCGATCCTGCACCACGAGAATACCGGCCTTCGCGAGCCGCGCTGCCGCGGTGTCGTTGCGAATTCCCAACTGAAACCACACCGCTCTCGGTTTCTTGGCGATAATATCGGGAACGTGCGGCGGGATGTCTTGCGTCTTCCGAAATACATTGACGAGATCTACATCTCCCGGAATGTCGACCAGCTTTCGGTAAATCGGTTGGCCCAGGATCTCCGTTACGTCGGGGTAATACACCGGCACCGGAACGATTTCGTAACCTTTCTCTTGCAGAAAGCGCGGCACCTGGAACGCCGGTTTGTGGCTGCGCGATTCCGGCTTGATGCCGAGCACTGCAATCCGCCGGCTGTTGGCGAGTAGCTCTCTAATGGGCTCATCGTCGACCAGAAGGTTGGCCTCCCAATTGTCCACCGGCCCCCCTACCTCAACCGGCCGTGCTGTTGGAAACCCATGCCAAGCGTTACTCCAACGGCTCGAGCTCACCCAGCATCGTGGGAATCAGCTCCGTGACAGTAGGATGGATATGAACTGCCCGCTTGATCACCGTGTACGGTGCGTCGGCATACATGACGTCCAGGACCGACTGAACGATCTCGTCGCCGCCAATGCCCAAGATCGCCGCACCGAGAATCTTTTCCGTTTCGGCATCGATGAGAATCTTCATGAACCCTTGAGTCTCACCCCTTTCCTTGGCGCGCGCGATTCGTTTCATCGCCCTCTTACCGATGAGGGCCTTGCGACCCGACTCCCGCACCTCGCGCTCGGTCATCCCCGCGCGGCCGAGCGGCGGATCGATGTACAAACCGTACGTGGGGATGCGATCCGTCACCCGTCGGGGATCGTTGTCGAAGAGGTTGGCGGCAACGATTTCGAAATCGTTGTATGACGTGTGCGTGAACGCGCCGCGGGCGTTCACGTCCCCAAGGGCCCAGACACCCGGCACATTGGTGCGGAGCTGATCGTCGACGGGGATGTATCCGCGCTTGTCCGTCTCGATGCCCGCTCGATCGAGTCCCAAGTCGTCGGTGTTGGGAACACGGCCGACCGCGAGCAGCAGATGCGAGCCCACCACCTCTCTTGGGTCTTGTGCACAATCGATCTTGACCCGCACGCCGCCGTCACGACCCTCGACAGCGATGCACTCCGCGTTGAGACGCACGTTCACGCCCTCATTCTCCAGAATCTCCTTGACCGCTTCCGATATGTCGTCGTCCTCTCGGGTAATGAGACGGTCCGCCATTTCTATGACCGTTACCTCACTTCCAAATCGGCGATACATCTGTGCGAACTCGAGTCCGACGTAGCTCCCTCCGATGACGACCAGGTGTTCGGGAAGGAAGTCCAACTCCATCATGCTCGAGTTGGTGAGGTAGTCTATCTCGTCCAGTCCGGGGAGGGCCGGCGCAAAAGCACGGGTGCCCACGTTCAAGAAGATCTTGTCTGCCTGGAGCAACTCACCATTCACCGAAACGGTGGTGGCGCTCTCCATCTGCCCGTGTCCCTTGAACACCGTCATGTTGGGCGTGTTGCTGAGCCACTTCTCGATGCCCTCCGTGGAGGGACGCACCAAATCGTCCTTGCGCGCTTTGACGCGTTTCATGTCCACACTGACGGAGCCGTCTACGATCACTCCGAAATCGGCTGCACGGCGCGCCATATGTGCTGCGCGCGCGCTCGCCACCAACGCCTTGGTGGGAGTGCAGCCGACATTCACGCAGGTACCGCCAAACAGATGGCGTTCGAGAACGGCGGTCTTTAGCCCTTCAGAAGCAAGCCTCCCGGCCAGTGAAGGGCCGGATTGTCCTGTCCCGACGACGATAGCATCGAACCGTTGGGCCATGAGTTTCTCCGTTGTTGGGCTATGGGCTGTGGGCTATGGGCTGCGAGCTATGAGCCATGAGCTACGGGCTGCATACCAAAACCCCGGGCTCCGGCCCGGGGTTGGCTATCTCTACCACGTTGCGCGATGCCCCCGGGCTGCCGCCCGGGGTTAGTTAATCTATTCGGCCGCGTTGGCCCGCAGGATCATCTCCAGCTCGGCGATGTACCCCCTCAACAGGCCCTCGAGTTCCGTGTAGCGTTCGTACGCGTCCGTCCCCGGCTCCTGATCCGCCCTGTCCAGGTTGCTATACAGATAGGAGAGCTGCGCGATGAGCATCGGGGTGGGATAGGTATACCCCTCCGCCGTCTCGAGCTTTGCCAGCAGGTCGGCCAGCTGTCGGTCGACGGGGACGCCCTGCTGGATGTCTTCACGGGCTTTCTCGACGCGGTATGCTGCCATCCGCGCTTCGCTGAGCGCATCGCGCACCTGAAGGCTCAGTGCGAGTTGGTCGGCGAAGTCCTGCTGCGTGATGCCGTCGGCAACCACTCGTGGATCGGCCTTCAGCGTAAAGCGCTGGGTCTGGCTGGTGCCTGCGACGGTGAGCCGAGCCTGGTACGTTCCGGGAACGGCATGCGGACCCTGCCTGCCGGACTGTTCCACATTCTCAGACCATGGACCGGCATGACGCCCATCCCAGATGAAGCGGTGCATCCCCCCACCGTTCGGCAGCCGGGGCGTGCCAACCCGCTCGAGCATGAACTCCCGCATGCCCGGGTCGTCAGGCACAACCAGCGTTTCGCCGGGGGCGTCACTCGAGTACCCGCGAACCAGGTTGCCGCTTGCGTCCAAAATCTCCAGCGTGATTTCGCCAGCCGGCTCTTCACTCAGGTAGTAATCGATCATGGCGCCGGGAGACGGATACTCTGGATCTCCAGGAGACCGTCCGCCCCTTCCACCACCCCTTCCGTAGCGTAGGCGGTAGGCATCACGCGGCGCAAACAAATGGGCATCTGACGAAGCAATCTGATCCGTGAGTTGATGCAGCGGCGTGAGATCGTCGAGAATCCAGAATGAGCGGCCCATCGTAGAAATTACGAGATCTTGCTGGTGGACCTTGATGTCCGAAACGGGCGTGGCCGGAAGATTCTGCTGGAATGACTGCCAGTGCGCACCGTCGTCGAACGAGACAAACATCCCGAATTCGGTGCCCGCATACAGCAGTCCTTCTCGGTCGGGATCCTCGCGAATTACCCGAGTCGGCGAATCGGCCGGAATGCCGTTGGTACCCGTTGTCAGTTTCGTCCACGTCTCGCCGTAGTCGTTTGTACGGTAAATGTGCGGCGAGAAATCGCCGAGTTGGAACCGAAGGACCGCGACGTAGGCTTTGCTGGCGCTGTGCGGCGAGGGCTCGATCGTCTGGACGCGGCCACCGGGCGGCAGATCCTCCGGCGTGACGTTGGTCCAGGTTTCGCCGTCGTCGCGGGTCACGTGGATGGGTCCGTCATTGGCCCCTACCCAGATCAAGCCCCTCTCAAGTGGCGATTCCTGCACGGCGTAAAGCGTGCTGTAGAACTCCTCACCGGTTATGTCGCGAGTGATAGGGCCGCCGGACACCATTTGCGTCTCGGGAGTGTTAGCCGTCAGGTCCGGTGAGATCGTCTCCCACGTCACGCCCTCGTCGGTCGTCCTATGCAGATACTGCGAGGCATGGTACACCACGTTGGGATCGTGCGGCGATATGTAGATCGGCGAAGTGCGCTGGAACCGATAGCGGAGATCGGCCGTGTTGTGGCCGTACATGTTGGCCATGCCGACGTAATATTGCTTCTCTTGACCTGTCGTTTGGTTGTATCGGCCAAACCGTCCCTTGCAGTTGGAGTACACGATGTCCGGATTGCCTGGCTTCGGTACCGCGGGGCCCGGCTCGCACCCGCCGATTGCCATCCAAAAGGCCGTCTGCCCCCCCGGCCGCGAGATCGGCGGAAGACTCGGCACCATGATCGTGCTGTTGTCTTGCTGGCCCGCATAGATCCAGTAGGGGAACCGGTCGTCGATGTTCACCTGATACAGTTCGGCGGTGGGTTGGTTTGATTGGGTCGACCAGGTCTGCCCGCCATCCCGCGTGACGTTCACTCCGCCGTCGTTGGATTGGATGAAGAGGTTCGGGTCGTTGGGATTGATCCACATGTCGTGGTTGTCGCCGTGCGGCACGGAGATCCGGACCCACGTCTCGCCGGCATCCGTCGACTTGTGGAACCCCGATCCGTTGTTCACGTAGACGACATCGGCGTTCGTCGGGTCGGCGTCTACGTTGGTGTAATAGAACGGTCGGTTGTTGAGCGCGTTGTCGCTCGTCACCTGCCGCCAGGTTTGGCCCCGATCGTCGGAACGATAGAGACCGTCTTCCGGTTCGACCGCCTCGATGAGCACATATACCCGGTCGGGATCCGCCGCTGATACGGCGAGGTCGGCCTTGCCTCTCAACCCTTGCGGAAGGCCGTTGGTGAGGTGCGTCCACGTGTCGCCGCCGTCGGTGGACTTGTAGACGCCGCCCTCCATGCCGCCGCTGATGATGGTCCACGGCTTCCGCTCCGCACGCCACGTGGTGGCATAGATCTCGTTGGGGTTGTCGGGGGCAAACTCCACATCGACCGCACCGGTGCTGTCCGATACGAACAGCACCTGCTCCCAATTCGCGCCTCCGTCGGTCGAGCGATAGACGCCGCGATCCGGGTTCGGGGCGAAGGCGTTGCCGATCGCCGCGACGAACACCACGTCCGGGTTGGTCGGATGTATCTCGACGGCTCCGATCTGCCCCGCGTTGCGGAGGCCGATGAAGCTCCAGGTTTTTCCGGCATCCGTCGATTTGTACATCCCGCGGCCGGTGACCACTTGGGCCCGCATGCCGTCGGAGCCCGTGCCCGCATAGATGATGTTGGGATCGGAATCGGCGACGTTGATGGCGCCCATGGATCCGGTCTCGAAGTATTGGCCGGAGATATTCACCCAGTTATGGCCGTAATCCGTGGTCTTCCACACACCGCCGCCGACGCTCCCCATGTAGAACGTGCTCGGCTGGCTGGCCACGCCGGTGACTGTGGTGACCCGGCCGCCGCGGGAGGGGCCGATATTGCGGTATTTCAGGCCGGAAAAAAGGGCGGCG
>JADFPO010000142.1 GCA_022562295.1 Gemmatimonadota bacterium | reverse complement strand
CTCTGGATCGGGCTCGCCGTGGCCCAGCCAGCCACGGCGCAGTGGGCACGCAACTTTGTGGGGATCACAGGTGGTGCAACACTCAGCGACTTTGGGGCAGTGAATTCGAGCTCCCGGTGGGGTGGCACGGCCGGAGTGAGCTCCGGATTCCGGACTTCTCATTACACGGTCGTCAATCTCGAGGTAAACTGGGTCCAGATGGGTGGCGGCGACACTCGGCTCGACTACATCGATATACCGCTCACAGTGGGTGGCGTCGGCTCGGCGTCCGGCGGGGCGCTGCGGGCTCGGGCATATGCCGGCATCAGCCTCGGGTTCAAGGTCGGCTGCAGCGCGACCACCGGGTTCGCGAGTTGCGATAACGCCAACAGCACCCAATGGACAGTGCCTTTCGGCATCATGATTGGGCAATGGACCCGACCGGGGAGGTTCGTTGCCCTGGATGTGCGCTATGCTTATAGCCTCTCCGACGCGTTTACAACCTCACGCGCGTACAACCGCTCATGGCAGTTTCGACTGCTGTTCGGTAAGACCGCTGGTGGGCGTGGGGCTTTTTGAGAAGTTTCTTACTCTCCTGCGACTGGTTACGGGCCACTGGCCACTGGCAACTTCTAGCCAGGTAGTTAGTGATCAGTAGCCAGTAGCCAAGTAGGTCGCACACTCCGCCCGTTCTACCCGCGCGTGCCGAACGTCCAACCCAGGTAGAGAAGCCCGACCGCGACGATCCAGGACCCCGCCACCCGCACCGCGATTCGGGTCCAGGGCCGCTCGAGACTCACGACCAACCCCGTCACCAGCGAGACCAGTGCGAAGAGTGTCCCCACCGTGCCCAGGATTCCGACGAGTCCGATCCCGGCCGCCTGCATCTCCACGCCGCTCATCTGTCCGTGAAGGAGGCCGAGGGCGACGGCCAACGCCATGCCCGTCTTCTCGGACACGGGACGGTCCGCAACGACGAGGCCGCCGAGAATGAGGAAGGACAGCGCCGTCGTGCCGAGCGGAGCGCTCCACATGAGCGTCATGCCGAGTAGTCCACCCACCAGCCATGCCGCCGGCAGGATGAACAGCACCTTGCGTGCGTAGGCCTTTCCACCAAGTCCTGCAAGGAGTGCGATGGCGATGACGGGGAGAAGATCTTGCGGCGTAACCACGGCGTGTCCTATCCCGTCGAACAGGGGCCCGAGGCCGGTCGTCACGAGGTGGGCGGAGAAGACGAGCGAGATCATGGTGCAGACCGTTTCATCAGCCCGACACCGCCAACCAGGTGAACCACGCGCCACCTGCGGCGATCCCCGCTCCGGCGATCCGCAGCGCCCGCTTTCCCCTATCCCACCGATGGATCAGCCCGACACCGATGCCGCTCGCGTGAAGCGTTCCGGTGGAGACGACAAATCCGATCGAGTAGAGAATACCGCTCTGGCCCTCGGGGAGCTCCGCACCGTGCGCGTACCCATGGAAGATTGCGAAGAATCCCACAAGCACGGCAGCGACTTCAATGGCGGGGCGGCGCTCAATGGCTACCATGAAGCCGAGGAGGAGTGCTGAAAGGCCGATACCGATCTCCACGCCTGGCACCGGCACGCCGAGCAGCGACAGCATTCCGCCGAAGGCCATGACCATCGGGAAGGTCACTGGAAGCACCCAGATCGCGGGAGGGCCCATCTGCGCTCCCCAGATACCAACCGCCAACATGGCCAGCACGTGGTCGAGACCGGAAACGGGGTGCAGGAGACCGCTCAGGAGTCCAGCCGCCGCACCACCCTCGTGCGCCGCAAGCGGTGACGGAAACGCCAGAAGCGCCACGGTTGCGACGATGGGCTTTATCGACTGCATCACATCCCGCCCAAGAGAGCCACCGTGCGCTGGATGAACCAGAATGCTCCCAGCGTACCGACGGCATAGCCGGGAAACAGTTGGGCCCAGCGCGGCCAGCGGATCTCGAGGGTGCGGAACGACCTGATCAGGGCCAGCACGAAAAGCACGAAGGCCAGTTGCCCGAGTTCGACGCCGACGTTGAAGAAGAGCAGCGCCAGCGGGATCTCGGTCTGGGGCAGACCCATCGCGGTGAGCCCGCTCGCGAACCCGAAGCCGTGCAGCAGACCGAACGCGAACGCCACCACCCACGGATGGCGGATGGTGAAGCTCGTTTCACCGCGCCACACGCGCACGATCTCGGGACCGAGAAACAGAATCGAGAGTGCGATGACCGCGTTGAGCGGCAACGCGGGCGCGTTGGCAAACCCAAGCGTGGCGATGCCGAGCGTGATGCTGTGGGCGAGCGTGAACGACGTGATCGTCTTGAGCAGCACCATCGGGCTCGAGACGATCAGCAGCAGGCCGAGTACGAAGAGCAGGTGATCGACACCGAGGGCGATGTGTTGGATGCCCAGCCGGGCATATGCCCCGATGCGTTGGACGACACTGCCGGGTCCCCCGATAACGGCGGAGGTCGAGTTGGGGTGGACGAGGTGGGTTTCCTCGAGACCGTTGGCGTAGTAGACCTTCACGAGCACGTCGGTGAGCGTGGTCTCGAGGCCGGCTATTTCGATTGTCTTGCCGGTGAGACCGCCCTCGCACTCGAGCGTGGCGCGGGCCACGTACGCCCCTCCGCGTATGGTCTCGGAACCGATCCCCACCACCGCGCACCCGTCGGGAAAGACGGGGTCGATCTTCAGAATCATGTCTCCCCGGGCGGGCTTCTTCCACAGGACGCGGAAAACACCGGGCGCGGTCTCACGCAGTTCCAGGTAGCCGGGCCGGACTTCGTGGGCCGCCGCGGGCGCCGGACCCCCGGGGAGACAGTGGGGCGCCGCTCCGAGCACGGTGAACATGGCAACGAGAAACGGGACGCGCACGAGACGCCTCAGCACCCGACTCCGGTGGGCGCCGCGTTCACTGGACGATCCCGGGTATCGAGACGGGCTCCATGCCCTCGGGCCACTCCACCGTCACCGTGTACTGCGAGAGCAGACCGTCGAAGTAGCGCTGCTCCGCCTCGCGCGTCCGCTTGCTCACCAGGTCGCGATATACGGCATCCCGCACCTCCGCCAGTTCCGAGGGCCGCCCCAGATCGAGCATATCGAGGCGGGCGACGTGGAGACCGAACGCCGAGGTGATCGGTCCACTCCACTCACCCAGGGGCAGCTCCACCACCTGGGTCGTGAACTCCTCGCCGAACACGCCGAGCAGGTCCCGCTCACGCATGTCACGATGCGTCGCGGGATACATGAACGGATCACCCATCTGCTCGGGATCGGCGTTCGGATTCGTCCTGAGCTCTTCGAGGAGGGCCATCGCGCGGGTTCGGTCCTGTTCGGCACCGTCTCGCTCACCGATATAGACCTGTACAAAACTGACCGTAACCTCCTGCCGATACAGATCCACGTTCGCGTCCAGACGAGCCTGAAGCTCCTCGTCACTCGGTTCGATCGACTCCACCAGATCGGCGGTCAGGAACTCGAGTTTCTGGCGCATGCGACGGCGGATGATTTGATCGTCCCGGTCGAGCCCCATCGCCAGGGCCTCGCGGTAGAGTACCTCTTCCTTTAGATAGTCCTCCACCAAGCCCCTGAACTCGTCCTCGGTGGGTGGGCGTTGCCACGTGAGGCGGAAGCCCTGGAGCAGGCGCTCGACCGTCCCGGGTGTAATGGCAATCCGGTTCGTGGCGGGGCCGGCTCCCTCGCCGCGCAGGATGCCGATTCCGAAGAGGACGGCCCCCAGCGCGAGGAAGTGGACCAGGGGTTCTTTGAGAAGTTTCTTCACCTATTCTGCTCTCCGGTAACCAGTAACCAGTAACCAGTCCAGGGCTCGCGAGAGTCTTGCCTGGAGACCACCGGACGTCGTGATCTCGTCGCCGCGGGCGAAACGATAGGCTTCGTCCCAATCAAGTCGGTTCCCGAACAAGCCGGCGTCCATCGATATGGCGGTGTGAAGGTGGGTGTCGCCCCAGTAGACGCGGCTCGGGAAGCCGCGGCCGGCGTAGGGCGAGTACGCCTTTCCCCGATACGCGTCCGAGAGCACCTCCGGTGGGGGTGGCGGCACCTGCGCCCACGTTTCAACGGTGACTGATGCGAGGGCGACCAGGGCCGCTGACAAGACCAAGGTACGGTTCGAGGCGAATGTGGTCATTCTCAGGTTCTCTCTTTCATCGGAAACACCGATGTGAGGTGTCGTGGCGGGGGGGCTTCGATCTCGTGCATATGATCGCCGCCGAATGCGCGGCTGGGTATTGGACCTTGGTCTCACCCTTCCCAATAGCCAGTGGCCAGTAGCCAGTGGCCACTTCTAGCTAGCCGCAAGTAGTCACTGGCCACTGCTAACCAGCGGCAAGTGGCCAGTTTGCCAGTAGTCCAGTAGCCAATGGCCAACGCTTCACCCCGCGCTCACTCGCGGCTCTACGAACGCCGTCTGCGGGACATCCTCCGTTACCTCGTCGTCGTGGTGCACGGGCTCGGGCAAATTCTGGTGCCACCACTCGCGAGCTTGCCGCTGTGTCCACGGGAATTTGACTTCGAGGCGCAAGAGCGCGTCGGCCAGTTGGAGCGCGGACTCGTACCTGTCGGTCGGCTCCTTCTCGAGGCACCTGAGCACGACCTCGTCCAGTTCGGCGGGGACCAGCTGCGGCGCCACAGCCGACGGTGCGTCGGGGATCTCCGTTCTGTGCTTTATCAAGAGACCCAGCGGCTCGGACGCCTCGAACACCGGTCGGCCCGTGAGCAGCAGGTAGGCGACACAACCCAGCGCGTAGATGTCGCTCCGCCCGTCGATGGCGTCGGTCTCGCCCCGCGCCGTCTCGGGTGGCGCGTACCCAGCTGTTCCGTAAAACCAGCCCACCACGGTGAGACGTTCGTCACCCCCCGCATCGACCCCCTCGGTGACGAGGCCGAAGTCGAGCACCTTCGCCACGTCGTAGTCGAGTCCCTGACGGCAGAGGAAGATGTTGGCCGGCTTGATGTCACGGTGCACGAGTCCGGCGTTGTGCGCCTCGGCAAGCGAATGGCAGACCTGACGCATGAGACGAATCACCCTGCCCGGCTCCATCGTGGCGTACCGTTCGATCCATGCATCGAGATCGAGTCCGTCAAGCAGCTCCATCACGTAGTAGAACGTGCGATCGGCCGTGACACCGAAATCGTAGACCTCGATCGTGTGTGGCGATGAGAGCCGCGCGGTGGCCTGGACCTCCCGTTCAAACCGCGCGAGGATCACCGCGCCGTCCGGACCGGCCGTGAATTCCTTCCGGATCACCTTGATGGCGGCTGGCCGCGCGAGGAGTTTGTGTTTTGCGCGCCACACCACACCCATTCCCCCCTCACCGAGTTTGGATACGAGTTGGTAGCTTCCCATGCGGCGCGCGGCGTCGACGCGCTTGCGCAGACCGGTGATGGCCACCGCCGCTGCGACGCCGTACCCAGCCAGAGCGCTGAGCAGTAACCCGACCACGAGGACGAACCACGGCGAGCCGCCGGGAGCGAGTGGCGTGCCGGGGGCGGGAGACGCCCGCAGCGTCCACACCTGATCGGACACGCTGATCTCGCGAGCGGCCTCCGGCCAACGCGGGCGTGCACCGGGAGCGATGCCGCCCGGGAGATTCTGGAAGACGGGCTGCAGAACTCCGGCGGAGTTTTCCGCGGTCAGCGAAACGCTGACTTCCCGGAGACGTTCCTGGCCAATGGCCCGGGTCACGACCGGGTTTACGCGCAGGATCATCATGGCCAGTCCGTCGCACGGTTCATCCGAGTTCGTTCCCCGCAATCGCGCCGCCTTGAGCGCGATGACCGATAGCACGTCGGGCGGGTCCTCGATCAGCGACAAAGGGGGCGTGGCCACCGTGCTTTCACTCGTACACGCCCGCAGGTAATACGGCCCCTGCTCCGGGTGGCTGGCGAGGTCCAGACCGAAGACGATCTGAATCGCCGGCTCGCCGTAGAGTACGGGGAAATATTCGGGTCGGTTTGCCGCCGGCCGTGCATTCTCCGCATCGACGATCTCACGCAGGCCGGAGCCCTGATAACCCTCATCGCGAAGCAGCGCCTCGAACCCCCCGCGATCGGCGGCCGTGACTCTGGGCAACCACTGGAACACGTAGATGCTCGGGTACCGTCGCATCGCCGGGCGCACGAAGGCGCTGAAGTCGCCGCGCGAGACGTGATCGGAAGCCGCGAAGAACGGCGGGATGGCGTGAAGCGTCTCAAACTGGAGATCGAAGTTGGTTTGAAGAGCCGATGCCATTTCGGACACGACTTCCTCGAACCGTGCAGCCTTGTCGGTTTGTTGTCGCTTTGCGATGATGAGGTAGATCCCGACCGTCAGCGCGGCGCCAAGAGCGAGAGGCACGAGGAATCCAACGAGGCGCTGCTTTCTCACGACGACTCCATCGCCGGCGCTCAATTCGGCATTGAGCTTTGCGAGACGGCGGCGGGCGCTTCCGCTGTCCTCATTCATGGTACCGCTAGTTCATTGCTCGGTCGTGCGGTGGTCAAGTCAGCTATTCGATGCCTCCCTCGGGCGCTGGCAGCCAGTTGGTTTCTCCTCCAGAGGCAGTTTAGTTGCGGCGCCACCGACTCTCCATAGGACTTTGGTCCAATTAGTCCGGTTAGGAGATATTCCTACATTTTGCGCGAGCGCCTGGGCTGTTGTGTGTAACAAGCAGAATCAACACGCAGCTGCATTATCGGATGAAGCCAGCCAACAATCGGTTGCTGCGGAGCTGGAGCCGGGCCAGCCCTTTTCAGGAGCGAAAAACCATGTTTACAGCCCCTCGACATGTTCTGATTCCCGCGGCGTCCGTCGCGTCGGCCCTCGGGCTCTACTTGGTACCGGCGCTTCACGCTCAGGACAACACCGGTCCAACGCCCGCCGAGCTGCAGCAGCCCTCGGCAACCTGCGACTTCAGCTGCGTCCCGGGAGCTGTCTGGTGGGGAACCGAAGGGCGCATGAGCCTCGAACAGCTAGCCGCCTACATCGCACCCGTCTACTGGTTCTCACCCGATGAGCCGCTGTTGAACAGGGCGGAGGGCGCAGAGATCAGATTGCCGGAAGCCCTGCCGTTCGAGACCGCTCCTGACGCGCCGGTAGTTTACTATCAATTCGATGAGATCGTCATCGAGGAAGGCACACAGGTATCTGCCTACATCGAGGACACCGTCGACAAGGGCGCCTCCGTGATCGACCTCGAACGAGTCGGCGCCATGAGGCTCTCTTATTTTGCATATTTCACCGATGAGGTAGGTGTCGGGGCCCATCAGCACGATGTTGAGGAGACTGAGTTCAAGATCGTCGCGCTGCGAAGCACCGGGGACTATTTGCGCGAGCTACCGTGTGATGAGCTCTACTACGTAATCGTCGTTACGCGGGTCAGCGCCAAGGCGCATGGCATTCGGTGGTTCTGGAACGTCATAGACGTCGATGAAGAGACGAAGTTCCCGATGTTTCTCCTCGTCGAGGAAGGGAAGCACGGTCTGGCGACCGACAAGAACAGCGACGGCTACTACACCCCCGGCTACGACGTAAGCAGGCACATCAACGACGCATGGGGCGTGCGGGATATTATCCGCACCGGGGCCCTGTTTACCGGCGGCTACCAGAACTGGATGACGAAGGTCCGCAGACCGGAGCACCGGGTGTTCCCGCCACTTCCGGAGGACAGCCCGTTGCGGGCAGAGCTTGAACGACGTGGAGACTACGATGAGCCATACGTCGAGTACCAGCTGCGTCCCTTTCCCCCTGCTGACATGGCGGGCGATGACCGTGGGCTGTACCGCTTCATGGCGAGTAAGGAGGTCGAGGGCTGGCCCGACATCCACGAGGCGAGTGAATTGCAGCATTTCGTCGATTGGATAGGGGAGGGGGCGGTGGAGAAGTCGCTGTCGATAGCACTCTATACGGACGGCCAAAGAGCCGGTGTCTCCTGGGTGTTTCCCTTTTTCATCGTGAAGAACTTCGAGGATCCGTTGACCGGTGGATTCATCGTCTGGCGGATGTATCTGAAGGACCGCCTTAAAGATTTTGGGTGGATGCTGCTGTACACGCCTTCGGCCTCTCGTTGGATCGACACCTACGTCGCGGCCGGCGTCGAATGGGACATAGAGGTTATCGATGGTACACGCAGTAAAGAGGCTGATTTTGTATTCGAGACGGGAATCAAGTTTCGCGCGAACATCTCCACATCACCGCTCAGGTTCCTGACCTTCTTCACGGACTTCTGGGGCCTTCGTATCGGTATCAAGAACAAGGGCTTCTTCGACATCGAGCGGTTCACGTACGTGTTCGAGATCGGCGCCGGATCTTGGTAGCGGCCAGTGGCCAGTGGCCAGTAGCCAGTGGCCAGTCTCGGCATCCTTGGCTCGGCGCCGAGAGGTGAGCTATTGGACTTTGGTCCGATGGCGTTGGGGGAGTTGGATCCTCATGTTGAACCTACCTTCTCCAAAGGAGATGGCAGAGCTTGACGCGGGGTGAGGTGGGTTCGGTCTGGGCTACGCACGCGGCGCCCGAAATCGGGCAACTATCCTTTAATATGTCCGCGACCGCCTCCCGGATCCCCACCCCCGCGCCGAGCGACACACGCTAGAGCGCCGTCTCGGTCAAGCGGACTCGCTTTCGGCCCCGGCCGACTCGATGCGCCCCGCCCTCGGTAACTAGAGGTCATGACGGGGCGCACGCATCCGAAACGGAAAGCTCACAAAGACCCATGCCATCTCGCGCATGCCACAAGATCATAGGTGAATCAAGCAATTATTTTCAACGCGACGTAAGGAACGAGATTCAAGACCAGGATGGCAATTTTGTATTGCGCGAGATATTGAAAATACCCGCGTGATAGATCCGACTCGTTTAGGTCGAACATCTTGGCATGGATTTGTGAAAT
>JADFPO010000141.1 GCA_022562295.1 Gemmatimonadota bacterium | reverse complement strand
CCGGTCATCAGGTCAGAGGGCGTTTCTGGTCCGGCTACGTTACCACAGCACAGCGCCAAGGTCGCCACAAGTGCGATCGGCCAAGCGGCACGGAGAGGCGTCAGCATGATGGCGAGGGAGAGCTACGTCGTCCGTCAGTCGGCATACTACCGATTGAGCGCGCTGTATTTATATGAAACTCGATCTGCATCGAAATCGCTTTCCTCAAAAGGCTTGGTCATCTCAGTTTGCAAAACGCGTGCCCGACACACTGAGTTCCCCTTCCTTTGGGGCGCCTGCAGCTCACCGGAGGGAAGGTGAGCGGGGAAGGTGGGGCGGCCGAGATTCTCGGACTCAAGTCCACCACGCTCGAGTCACGGATGAAGAAACTCGGCATCGCGCGCAAGCCCTAGCAATTCCCGATATCTCGTAACACTCCCGGAGTCTCGGGAGTGGCCCGGCGTCCAGCCGTAAGCCAGAGACTTGACGCTGCAGGATAAGTACATTCCCCGTCACAACTTACGCCCAATCCCCGCAGACACCCTCGGCGTGGCATCATACCTGCTTCATGGGTCCCCGACCAATCGACCCAGCGTCGGGGAGTGACATGCTCACAGCACCCATAGCCACATCTGCCCGATCGAGGCATCCGCAGGAGTTCGAACCACCGAGACCGCGGGTGGGCGGTCTTCCACGTTTCGTGGTAGGTGGACGTTCGGCCATCGCGAGCGTCATCAGACCGCGACGTTTTCATGATCCGGCCATCGCTTGCCACGTGGCACGCGTGCTTCAACAGGCCGGCTTCGACGTGGTGGTGAGTGTTGCTGAGCGAAACGCTGGCGATGCTGCCGATTCCGGAGGCGAACGTCATGAGTGAATCCATCTGGAACGCCAGATCCTCTACAGGGGCCGAACGCTCCGCGAGCGCCGGCGTTGATAGCAAGCGCAAAGCCTTCGAGCGCGAAGCGATTCCACATCTCGATTCGCTCTATCGCTTTGCCGTCCGGCTCACGACCGATCCGGTCCAAGCGGAGGATCTCGTGCAGAATACGATGCTGAACGCTTGCCGATCCTGGCATCAGTACCAGACCGGTACCAACATCCGTGCGTGGCTCCTGACCATCCTCCGCAACCTGTTCATCAACGAGTACCGCAAGGCGCGCCGCGCGGGCGTGCACATCGATGTCGATGCGATCGAGCGGATTGCGGTGCTTGACGACGACGAACAATCCGATCCGGAGAGCCAGTTTTTCGACCAGATCGTGGACGACGAGATTCTCCGAGCCATCGACGAACTGCCGGACGAGTTTCGAGAGACGCTGGTACTGAGCGACATGGAAGCCCTCTCCTACGCCGAAATCGCCAAGGTCACAAGGGTGCCGCTGGGGACGGTGAAGTCACGCTTGTTCCGAGCGCGGCACGCACTGCGACGCAAACTGTCGGGTTACGCAGTGGCGATGGGATACATCAGACAGGCTGCACTTGCCGAGGCTTGTTGAATGAGACTCTGGGACGTTGAACGTCACGCCGCCCGGCGTGGTCCTCGTCTAAAGGGGACGAGGCGGGACCCTGCACATGCCCGGTTCAGCGGACCAGACGTCTCCGATACCAAACGATTTCTGAGATCCGAGTATGACTGTCTGACATAGACAGCTTTTTTTCCGGCGACATGTGCTGTACATCCGCCAAGAACGTTCGTGTCCTGAGTTTGTCCGTTAACGACGCAGGTCGGAGTGTGGTAAACCCAGGCGAGCAGTTGCACACTTTTTCACGAGGGTAACGCAAGATGAGTAAGAGAAAATTTGGCTTGCTGGTAGGAGCCCTGGCGTTCGCCGCTGCATTGCTGGCGGCGCCGTCGGGCATACTAGCTCAGCAGAGCGCCACCGTCAGTGGCCGGGTCACCGATCAGGGCACCGGGCAGCCGCTCCAGGGCGCGCGCCTGTTCCTCGAGGGCACCAACCGCCAGGCGACAACCGACGACGAGGGACGCTACCAGTTCCGCAATGTGGCGGACGGTCGAGTGACCGTTCGCGTCATCGCCATCGGTTACGAGTCGCTCGCGAGCGTGTTCACCGTGGCGAGCGGCAGCGGGACGGCAGACTTCGCGTTGAGCGCGGCCGTCATAAGCCTGGACAACCTGGTGGTGACCGCCACCGGCGAGGCGCGCAAGCGCGAGGTCGTGAACAGCATCGCGAGGATCGACGTGGCCGACGCGATTGAGACGGGCCAGCCGGCCAGCGTCGCGAGCCTGATTCAGGGCCGTGCGGCGGGCGTCCAGATCATCAATTCCAGCGGCGCGATTGGTACCGGCACGAAGATCCGCATTCGCGGCTCCAGCAGCATTTCGCTGTCGAACGAGCCCTTGCTCGTGGTGGACGGCATTCGCGTCTCCACCGTGAACGAAGCCGGCTTCGACGCTGGCGGGCAGACGATTTCCCGCTTGAACGACTTCAACCCCGAGGATATCGAGAGCATCGAGATTGTGAAGGGCCCGTCGGCGGCGGCGCTGTACGGCACGGCCGCGGCGAACGGGGTCATCATCATCACCACCAAGCGCGGGCACGTGGGCAAGACGGTGTGGAACGCCTACATCGAGCAGGGCATCAGCAACGACGTCGAGACATACCCGAATAATTACCGGGGCATCGACGCCAGCGGTGACACCTGCCGCCTGGCCGCCTCCTCGGCCGGCAGCTGCACCCAGACCGGAGTCGAGATGGCCAACCCGCTGGAGGGGAGCCGCAACCCCTTCCGGACCGGACGCCGCGAGCAGTTCGGCCTGAACGTGAGCGGTGGAACCGAGAACGTGCAATACTACTTGTCCGGTGAGTGGGAAAACGAATCCGGTGTGTTCGCCATCCCGCGCCAGACGCGCGATTCGATCACAGCCACCGGGCTGGAGCTTCCGAAGTTCGCTCGTAACCCCAATAACTTGGAGCGCGGAAGCTTCCGGGCGAACATCAAGACGCGCCTGAACGACAACACGGACCTCACCGTCTCGACGGGATTCGTCACCGCAGACATCTGGCTGCCGCAGAACGACAACAACTCGCTGGGGATTCTCCCGAGCGGTCTGCTGGGTACGTCCGACAGCACGGACAACGGCGGTTACGGTTTCTTCCTGCCGGAAGAAGTCTTCTTCGTCGAAGGCAGGCAGGCCATCGAGCGGTACACCGGATCTGCCAACCTGGCGTGGCGCCCCACCACCTGGCTGTCGACCAAGGCCACGGCGGGCATCGACTTCACCCAGCGCTCCGACTTCGAATTCCAGCGGGCGGGGACGGGCCCGGATTCGGGCACCCGACTTCAGGGCTTCCGGACTTCGGACAAAACCAACATTTACCAGTACACTTTGGACCTGCAAGCCAACGCGCGGTACAAGCTGAGCGACGCCATCAGCTCCAAGACCGCGATCGGGCTCCAGTATTTCCGTAACGACTTCGAGCAGATCGAGACGACCGGCGAGATTCTCGCTCCGGGCTCTGGCTCGCAGAAAACGTCCGCGACCCAGTTCATCAACGAGGACTTCATCGAGCTCATCACGCTGGGGGCGTTCGCCGAGCAGACGATCGGCATCAAGGATCGGGTGTTCCTCAACGCGGCGTTGCGGGGCGACGACAACAGCGCCTTCGGGGAGTTCTCCGGCACGGTCTTTTATCCGAAGTTCGGCGCGTCCGTGGTGGTCAGAGAATCCCGCGGCGGCCTGCTGGACAACCTGCGGCTCCGTGGCGCGTGGGGCGCCTCCGGCCAGCAGCCCGGCCAGAACTCCGCCAACAAGTTCTTCCTCTCGGCTGCGGTGATCGACGGCGGGGAGGAAAAGTCGGGCGTGTCCAACGTCACGAGAGTTGGCGGGGACAATGCCGGCGCCGGCAACGTGAACCTCAAGCCAGAGCGATCGCAGGAGATCGAGCTCGGATTCGAGGCGGGGTTGCTCGGTAAGCGAGTCGGTGTCGAGTTCAACTTTTACCAGCGTGTTACGACGGACGCGCTGATCCGGCGGGAGCTGGCGCCGTCCCTCGGCGAGACCGAGACCCGGTTCGAGAACATCGGCGAGACGCGGAACCGCGGCTTCGAGGGCGTCTTGAGCGCTGCCATCCTCCAGGGCAACACGCTGGATTGGGACATGAAGGTCAGCGGCTCGACCAACTCCAACGTGCTCCGCGAGCTGGGTGAGGGCATCGAGCCGATAATTTTTGGCACGCAGCGGCACGACGAAGGGTTCCCGCTCGGCGGGTGGTGGCAGGAACCGTTCACGTTCGACGACGCCAACGGCGACGGCATCATCACACCCGACGAGCTGACCATCGCCGACACGACCGAGTTCCTGGGCCACTCACGCCCGCGACACGAGGTGTCGTTCTTCAATAGCTTCACCATCTCCAAGCGCGTGCGCCTCAGCGGATTGTTCGATTACCGCGGCGGCCACAAGCAGCAGAACCTCACCGGGTCGTTCCGCTGCCGGTTCAACATCTGCCAGGGACTGAACGACCCCGCCGCCTCTCTCGAGGAGCAGGCGCGGGCGCAAACACAGAGAGTCGCCAACCGGACGGCGGCCGGCTTCATCGAGGACGCGTGGTTCATCAAGCTGCGCGAACTCTCGCTCACCTTCTTCGCACCGGAGAGCTGGGCACGGGCTTTGCGTTCCGACCGGGTGAATCTCACGATCACCGGGCGCAACCTGTTCACCATTACCGACTATACCGGCCTCGATCCGGAGGTACAGGGCCAAGACGATGTCGGGGGGGCCAACGGCGGCTTTCTCGGCCGCGACTTCCTGACCCAGCCGCCGGTGCGGTCTTTCTCCGCCCGTCTCAACGTCACATTTTAAGCTGAGGACCACGAAAAGATGACTATGCACATGACTTTATATCACCGGGGTCGCTTCAAGGTTGCCTTGAGCGTGGCCACCCTCGCCCTGCTGCTCACGGGGTGCAAGGAGAGCTTCCTCACGGTGAGCGATGCGGACAACATCGATCCGAGCAGCCTGACCGACGCAGCCGGACTTCAGGCTCGCAGGAACGGCGCCTTGGGCGACTTCGTATTTGCCTACGCGGGTGGCGACAACAACGACGCCCAGATCCTGACCTCCGGCCTCATGTCGGACGAATGGATGCACTCCGGCACATTCACGACGCGCGCCGAGGTGGAGCTCAGGACCGTCCCGAACGACAACGGCACCCTGGACGATGTTTACCTGCAGCTGCACCAGGCGCGTGTGGCTCTGGAGAACACCGCCGAGCTGCTCGAGGAGCACAGCGCGGATCCGACCGGCGACGAGCGGATTTCCGAGATGCTGGCGTACGCCGGATTCACCTACCTCGCCTTCGGCGAGAACTACTGTTCCGGCGTCCCCTTTAGCAAGCTCACCAGTGATGGGCAGTTGGAGCTTGGTAGTTCGGAGACGACCGAGCAGGTGTTCAATGGCGCCGTCGCGCGGTTCGATGCGGCGTTGGCCCATGGCGCGATCACACCCGACATTGCGGACATGGCGCGAGTCGGTAAGGGCCGGGCGCTGCTGAACCTCGGCCAATACGCCGCGGCCGCGGCCGCGGTGGCCGGTGTTGCGGACGACTTCGCCAAGCTCGTCGAGCACTCGGAGAACACCGCGGCCGAGCGGAACTCGATCGTGCAGTTCAACCAATTCGAGCGGCGTTGGTCCGTGGGCGACAACGAGGGCATCAACGGACTGGACTTCCGGTCCGCCAACGACCCGCGGATCCAGTGGTCCTTGAGCGTCGGGGACGCGTTCGATCAGTCGTTCCCGGATTTTTACCGCTTCAACAACTACACCACGCGGAGTGACCCGATCGCATTCGTGACGGGTATCGAAGCGCGCCTCATCGAGGCGGAAGCGATGCTTCAGGCCGGCAACGACGCCGGGTGGCTCGCGGCATTGAACTCGCTTCGGGCAAACTGGGCGACGCTCGCCGGAATCGTTCGGGGAGACGCCACCGGGACGCTGTCCCCGCTCGCCATGCCGGGCTCGGCTGCCGGCCGCGAGGATCTGCAGTTCCGGGAGCGGGCATTCTGGCTCTACTCCACCGGCCACCGGTTGGGCGATTTGCGCCGGCTCATCCGGCAGTACGGCCGGGGTGCAGAAACCGTTTTCCCGACCGGGGCATACTTCAAGGGTGGCTTGTACGGCACGGACGTGAATCTGCCCATCCCTCAGGAAGAGGAGAACAACGGGAACTTCACGGGTTGCCTCGATCGCGGCGCCTAACGCAGAGGGAGTAGCTAGCTGTTACAAGGGAGGCGGCCTTTTGGGTCGCCTCCCTTTTGCTCGCTCCGACCACGCAACTGTCGAATGGAAGGGACCGGATCCGAGAACCGCTTGGCGATGACCGCCTGCGCCGTGGGACCCTTATATGGCGCCTCGCCTGCCAGCATCTCATCGGTTCAGGAGTCTCTCCGGAGGTACCGCCGGTAGGCGTCGATATCGATGGAGAAACAGAGGGCGCAGTTCGCAACCATTGGTGGCCCCGCATCCAGCTTCCAGATCCACTGGTCTTCTGACCTCCGCGAACTCAGAACACGAACGAGTCGCTCGGGACGTCCTTTGGAAACCAGGATGTGCTGGTTGAGGATCAACTTGGATCGGGTTTCACCGACTCGTAACTCGAGGCCGATGCCTTCGACGATCAGTGCCAGTATCTCCAGCGGGCTTTTGGCCGCGAGCTGTGGGTGTAGATCCTCGTACACCCTCAGTGCCGAGCAGATAACGCCTCCCACTTCAACGACGATCAGGAACGTAGGGATCTCCGCATTGAGCGAGGCATCCAACGTCTTGCGCCATCGCAGCGAGGTAGCGGACCGGTTCACGTGGGGAGCGGGGCGAACAAATTTGGCGTAGACCCGCACTTCCAGGTCATCCATTTGGATAGTTTCGACCTTGTCGTGCCGTCTGGCCGCGTCGATGGCCTGGCTAGCAAGGATGCCGAACACTCTGGCATAGATTCTTCGGAAACCAGGTGCGACGCGTAGGTCCGACATCTCTTCTACCTGCTGAATCATTGGACTCGACTCGCTTATTTGATGTGAGGTAGAGCCGGAATCTGAAGAAAGAAATCAGCTTTCGTGTTCGACTTCTTAGAACGGGAGCCGATACGAGATTCCACCGGTCCACGCGATGTCGAACTGTCTACCGTCGACGCCAATGCGCGACTCTCTTTCTTGGTAGAGCCCCGGCCGATTTTCGAAGTTGTAGACCCATGCGGTGCCTTGCGAGAATAAGCTAAAGCGAGTTCTCGGAATCTCGTAGCTGAAGCCCACTCCGAAGCGGCCGGCGACGCGGGTAAGGCTGCCAGTACCCGATTGATCCAGGGTCACGCCGCCGGCGCCGCCGAAGACATATGGGGTGAAGCTCGCAATCGGCAGGAGCAGCTGGACGTCTCCGCTGTAGTAATAGCGATTGATCTCCGTGCCACCCAGCCCCGAGATCCCCGGACCATCGAGGCTCCGCGCCCACGTGAAATCGCTGCGGAGGGCGATGTTCCTACCGAGTCGCCATGCGACGCCGCCACCAAGAGTGAATCCGAGATCGAAGTCCGCCGTCCCGGCGTCGTTGAGGTTCGAGGTCGACGAGTAACCGCCCCCGCGTCCTGAGATGACGATTCCACGGTATTGTGCCGCCAGTGGAGTTGTGGCAAGCAGTACGAGCAACGCACCCCCTGCGATGTTGCGAACGTAGGACATGGTATCTGCACCTCCTGTCGATGCGGTAGGACCGTCGTGATTCTGATAGCGGAAGCACTACGGCTCAGTGCGTGAACGGTGGGGCAGGCGCATTTGTTCCCCGCTATCAGCGCGACCATGCCGCGTCAGCGTGATGAGCTGAGCCTGCGGCCCGCCCCAGTGGCTAAGGGGCTCACGAGTTCCCCGTGGTCAAGCGTCGGCACGCGCCCGCCTTCAGCCGCTGCCAAAGGCAGGCTCGATACCAGACCATCGTTAGGGCTCAGGGGGAAAGTCCGCTAACAGTTGCCTCCGAGGAAAGTCCGCTAACATCTCCGCCACCGCTTCGTCCACATACATCCGGACCTTTTCTGGACGCGGGTCCGGATGCAGCGATTTACTGGCCCACCCGCGCCAGATGACTTCCTGCGTTCGGGCATCGGTTATGTCCAGCACCAAGGTACCCCGCAGGTATTCGCGCACGCGTCCTGAGCCTCCGTATCCGTATCCAGCTCCGGAATAGCCGTAACCGTACGGGCTAAAGAATCGGCCACCGTACCCCCGAAAGCCATGATGCCCACCGAAATGGGATCGACCATAACCGTAGAACCCTCCATAACCGTAGGACCCGATGGCCCTTGCCCTTTCTTGCGCAACCAGCCGGTAGGCGATGCGGAAGTCGGGAGTGCCCGACGTCACCTTGCGATAACCCATTCGGTCAAGTTCGCCCTCCACAGCACCGCGGATGTGCTTTCCCAAGAGCGGGTTGTTCAACGCCGGATTGCTGCCCGCGTCCACCTCTCCGCCGTTCCAGTCATACGTGCTCAACGGTGCGAAAAACGCGCCTTGATCGTAGTCGGTCCGGACTTGGAGAGAGGCACATCCGGCTAGTACAAGGACCGCAGCGGAACTCCACGCGGCCCGAAATTTCGTTGCGTACATTTTCATTTCCCTTCTCGCGCTGTTCGCACGACACGCATGTGCCGCGAGCGGCGCGTTCAACTACATGGAACGCCACCGACGAGCGATGGGTTCCTGTATGGAGTGACACATCGACGTGTGTTGTGCACGGTAGGACGATGTAAAGCGGCAACTGTCAAGTGTTGCTGTCGTTGCGGTGCAGTAAGGAGGCACTTCCCCGCAATCCAGAGTGTAAGAAATCGAGCGTCTGGCGCACTAACTGGTCAGAGGGGAGAAAACAGCCGGTTCTCTGGCCGGTC
>JADFPO010000140.1 GCA_022562295.1 Gemmatimonadota bacterium | reverse complement strand
AATGGATCGTGGTGTGCCCCGAGTGCCACCCTCTCGAATCAAGGCATCCGGACGCGCGACTGGTACAACGTCAACAGTGGAGACGGTTTTTACACGCTACTCGACCCCGAGAACCGTTTGATGTTCTCGGAGTCGCAAGGCGGCAACCTGAGGCGGGTCGACCTGGTGACCATGGAGCGGGCAAACTTACGCCCCGTGCCACGACCCACCGATGATGAGGAGGATCGAAGCTATCGCTTCAATTGGGACGCGCCCCTCGTCATGTCGGCGCACGACCCCGCTACCATCTACTTCGGTGCCAACCACTTGCTGAAGTCGACCGACCGCGGAGTGACCTGGCAAGAAATCAGCCCCGATCTCACCAAACAGATCGATCGATCCGAGCTGCAGATCATGGGCGCCGGCGAAGACGGAATGTTGTCGCGTCACGATGGGATTTCTTCATACGGCAACATCACGGCGTTGAGCGAATCGGCCATCAATGCCGACGTGCTGTATGTGGGAACAGACGACGGCAATCTCCACGTCACGCGCGACGGCGGCACTACCTGGGACGACATCACATCGCGCGTGCGCGACCTCCCGGAGCGAACCTACGTCACCAGGCTGGTGGCTTCCCGCTTCGACGAGGCAACCGTGTTTGCGACGTTCGACGGCCACCGCAACGACGACTTCGCGGCCTACGTGTACGTCAGCGAAGATTACGGCCAACGCTGGAAATCCCTCACTGAGGGGTTGCCGCAGTCGTCGGTCAACGCGTTTGCCGAGCACCCTCGCACGCCGAATCTCCTGTTCGTCGGAAACGAAGTCGGCGTGTATTTCTCCGTCGATCGGGGCGAGCAGTGGGTGCGGTTGAAGAACAACCTTCCGACCGTACCGGTGGACGACATCGTGGTGCACCCTCGTGAGAACGACTTGGTGCTCGGGACCCATGGGCGTGGCATTTGGATCATGGCTGACATCACACCGCTCGAACAACTATCCCCGCAGGTGCTCGCGTCTGCCGCGCACCTGTTCTCTGTGCGCAGGGCCACGGCATTCAACGAGCATCGACCGCAAGGGTGGACGCCGGGCGCCTACGCCGCAGACGAACCGGAATCGGGCGCGCTCATCCGATACTATCTCCGCGAGGATCTCGCCGAACAGGAAATGATATCGACCGAAACGATGGGCAACGGCGGATCGAGCGCGCAGTCCGTCGGGGACGGCGAGGGCGGCGGGGGCGGGGGCGGGGGCGGGGGCGCAACGGCCGCGGCGAAGGTGACGATTCTCGACGCGCGTGGGGAGACCATCCGCGAACTCGAAGGCGCCGGCACGGCCGGCGTCCAGCAGGTGGTTTGGGATCTGCGCTACGAGCCACCTTACGAGCCCGAGCAAGGCCAGGGCGGAGGAGGTGGCGGCGGATTCCGGGGTCCGCCCCGTGGGCCCATGGTCATGCCCGGCACGTATACGGCGCGTCTCGAGGCCGCCGGGCGTTCCCTGACAACGGAGGTCGTGGTGCGCGGAGATCCCCGCATCACGATCTCGGATGCAGATCGGGAGGCGCGGCAGCGGGCGTTGATGAGCGCGTACGCTCTGGCGAAACCCGCCTACGAGGCCGGGCGCGCCGTCCGTCGCCTCACCGACCAGCTTCGCTCGATCGAGCGACTGTTGCAAGACACGGAGGGGGCAGGGCTGGAGGCGGGGGCGGGGGCGGGGGCGGGGGCACCGGCCGAACTCGCAGAGGAAGTTGACTCTCTCCAGGCGCAGCTGGAGGAGTTGAACCAGGATATCGGACGGGCCGGTGGCGGCCGAGTCGGGAACTCAATCGAGGGGTCCACCTCCCGACCGACAGCCGATCAGATCTGGCAGCTGGAACAAGCCTGGGAACTGCTGCCGGCACTGCTCGACCAGCTCAATCAGATTATCGATCGCGAGATGCCCGCGCTCTACGACCGGCTGAACGAACACGGTATTCGGCCCGATCCGGGGGACCCGATTCCCGTGCCCAGGCGCCCGGGCAGGTAGGCGCGCTCGATGCGGCGGATGTCAGATCGTCACGACATTCGCCGCAGCTTGCCGCCCTCTATCGTCTGTGATGACGTTGAACTCCACCCGTTTGCCCTCGGCAAGAGAATTGCCTGCCTGAATGGCCGAACGGTGTACGAAGCAGTCCTTCTCACCATCGTCCAGCGTGATGAAACCGAACCCCTTGGTCTCATCGAACCACTTGACCTTGCCGGTTGTCTTGACCTGCCGCTTTCCCTGCCCGCGGCGCCTGCGGCCCTTGTCCCGGTCCACGGTCCGTGACCGGTCGCGCCCGCGGTCGGCGGCGTGGCGCGGACTCGCGGGGCTGACACTCGGTCTCCGCCGCCGTAATCCACTCACCGACAACCCCACCACAACCCCGCTGACGAAAAGGAGCACGAGTTCCACCCACCCGACCACTCCAGCCATGGATCTCCACACCACCCCAGCAACCAGAGCGGCCACGACCAACATCACTATGCGGAAAACTGGTGTCTTGAACATGCAATATTATATGAGAGTGGATACGGTGCGCACTTCCTGTCTGGCCAGCAACTTAAGCCTCTTGGCCCGCAAGGGAAGTTCAGCGAGCCGTGGCAGCCGTACTCTTAGGAACCGCCGGGACTCGGTGAAACGGTTGACGTTTCCCCTCGCTGTCCGATGAGCTGCAGTTTTTGCGCGCGGGTCATCCGCTTGATCTCGGCCTCGCGGCTCGTCGCGGCCGACCGGTCGGGCTGGATCTCTCGGTACACAACTTTCTCCGGGCGGGCCGTGCGAAAGAATTTGGCACCGCGCGCCGTCCCATGCTCGGCCAGCCGCCGCTCGAGGTCGAGGGTTATTCCAGTGTACAGCGTTCCCGACTCGGATCGTACGATATAGACCGTCCACGGACCCGACTCGCTCACGGACTCCATTCCATTGTCATTGCGTCACGAATCCGCGTGAAGGTTCGATCGTGCGGTGAGCGGGCCGTTTTTTCCTTTGGTGGTTTACAGAGGTACTGGTAGCGGGTGGGGAAACCAAAAAAAGCGTGTGTGGTGGCCGGGTCTTCCGTGGGTTCCGTGGCGATCCGGGGTGGAGAGGCAAGGCCCGCATCATCCGTCGATCAAGAATCCCCGGATGAACCTAAAAAGCGAGTGTGGTGCCCACCCGGACCCACGCAAGCCGGCGTGGGGCGAATGCCGCGTCGAGCTTGTCGAGCGGCAGCGGCAACCATGCCATTTGCGCCACGGTGCCCCCCACCGCACGCCCGACTCCCGCGCCAACCGGAATCCCGACGAGGCAATAGACCGAACAGTCGGTGGTCAAACTCAACGCGATCGCCGCCACCATCCCGGCTGCCGCGCCAATCAATGTTCCCTGTTTCCGCTTCGAAACCCACCCCCGAAACACCTGCAGCTGCGTAAGATTCTCTCTCATGATGGCGAGGCGGTCGGACGCCAATGGATCGACCAGCAGATACGCGGGCGTCAAGTCGGCAACCCGGGCGAACAGCCAGTCCGGATCCGCCCCTTCGAACTTGGTCGAGATCCGTACCAACTGTCCCTTCTGCATGCTGGGCACCGATTGCCCCATCGTGGGGGAGAACGGGATCGCCAAAACGACACCGTACGTCACGATACATGCGGCGCGCCTCATGTCGTCCCTGGTTCGCCGCACGAGACCGTTCATCACAACCATCACCCCGACTGCACCTCCGCGTCGTCCACGAAAAAGGCGCGCCCAACGGCGCGCCTCAGTTTTCGAAAGCGGAGCGAAAGGGCTCTGTCGTAGTCCGCATGATACGGTTGACGTGTTCGCCATCACCTCTGCCGTCCCTCAACCCGGGTTAGGGCTTGTCATCGGTGACGACGGCGACACGTTTTTCCAGAGCAGTGGTTCGACCCACCGCCCCTTCGCCCCGCGTACACCGCCAATATTGGTGTGAGTACGGCACCCGTCAAGAAGAAACCAGCATTTGAAAGGCTTCTTGCATCATTCATCACATTCCACCTCGACTGTGACGATCTCGTAAGGGTTCAAAGTCAAGGAGACGCGAGAACCGCCACACGCGAGTGTCCGCTCACGTTGCTCCAACCCATTGACCCGCCACGAGTTGCGCACGTCGCGCGCCAGGTAGAGAACTTCGTCCACGGCGGAAGCGGTAAGGTTGAAGAGTCTGACTATCAGCGTGTCGCGCGTGTCGTGCTTCTTGATGGCGCTGATGCACGTGCGGTTCGTTTCCTTGCGAAGAAAGCTGCGTCCGCCCGGTACCAGCTGATCCTCCACGCCTTGCACCGACAGGACCGGGACTCGGTAACGCCGGCTCAAACCCTTGATATCAGCCGCCAAATAGTCTCCTCCGAAAGGGACAACCGCGTACTCGAACCGATGCTCACCGATACACTGGGCGTCGGGAGTCGGAATCAGCGGCCCAACACTCGTAAAATCGCGCGTCGAGAAATCTCCGCGAGAGAGCCAGCCGACAGCTCGAAGCAACGTGACCGCCAACCCCCTGCCCCTGCCCCTACCCTTGCCCGCGCCCCCAGACTCGGTGAGAAACGTGGCCACTTCGGGGAGACCGCGATTGACGACGGCCAACCCGCGGGCGCCGTCCTGCAATAACGAAAAGTCCCGTTGGGGAAACGTGCCGACCGGCTGTTGCTTCCAATGCGGCCCCCCCGGCTGATCGGCGCTTCGGTGATTGACAAAAAAATGCCCGTCCGAAACGATTGTGTCGGTCTCGATGGGGGTCGGAAAGGCTACCCGGAGCCTATGGTCCTTGGCTCGATTGTCGATCCGTAGCTCGACCTCGACGACCGGGCTGTTCCGGTTCATCACCAACCGGCATGTAACGGGGCAACCGACCATCTCTCGAGTTCTCTTGTTGCGCGCGCGGTCGATCGAGGCCGGAAGCGACAGGACGAACCGGGCCTCTAATCGTCCACGAAATCCCGTCGCGTCGACGACCCTCAACTGTCCCGCAACACCATCTGACGTCAGCGTTTCGGTTCCCGCACATGGGGCGTAGTCATATTCGTCACCGATGTCTGCCGTATCCTCGAGGCGATTGAGCCCCTCGTAATGCGTGCCCGTTTTCTTGTCCAACAGATCGAACGCGCCGTTGGGGTGCAACGTGATGCGGCAGAAATCATTCTCCATGCAGTTGCCCGTCACCGTAACCGCGCCTGGCAGCGCGGCCGCAGCAGAATCCGATGTTGCACGATCAGACCGTTCTTGCAGGCGGAAGTTGGCGTGCCCGAGAGCTGGTAGCTCCTCGGCAACGAACTGGATCCTGGCGACGCAGTCGACTCCTTCCCCCCCGCCCTCCCCCCCCCGGCCACTCGCCCTTGCGACCTCGCCGTCTCCCGACTCGGCGAGTTGGTCGCACCACGCCTCGAGCTGGCGATCGCCGAACAGATCTGCGTGACCATCGACTCTCCCCTCCCATACCTGCCGCAGATCCCATCGCTCCAGCACCGTAAACGGTACCGAGCAGCCCTCCTCATCCATCAGCTGCAAGGCATGCACGTTGGATGTGGACGGCAAGACGACGAGCCGCTCCACCACCTCGGACCGGGTTTCTGGAAGCGGGTTCAGCACACCGATGACCACATTCCGGTCGCCCTCCCGCTTCCGCGCTCTACGCGGAACGAGAAACTGGAAGTGGTTTCTGACGATCTGCTCGGCCGTTTGCTGGACGCCGTCGAAACGCGGCATCATATCGCGATGCACTTCATCGATGCTGCAGCCGCAAATCGAGTCATGCGGGTGATTCTGCAGCACCAGTTTCCACGCATACTCGATCTGGCCAGCCGGATAAGTCCGCCCAAACAGAAAGTGACAATACGCTGCGATGGGTTCCAGATATTCGGCGAGCGCGCTCAGTGCCCTGTCGTTGCGCTGTTTGAGATACATCCGCGAAGACCACACACCGGAGAGGACGTGATGCAGCCGACCGCTGACCAGTTCACCGGTGTACTCGCCTGTGGCAAACCCAGCATCTCGTACCGCGCGGATGTAATCCTGGAGCGCGGCGTGCTTGAACTCCGTCGCCGGAAACGCCTCGCGGAGCGCTCCGAGGATTGACGCAAGCTCCCGTTGGGGTGGCTCGTGATCGCACCCATTGCTGACTAGGTAAATGTCACCGCGCGACCGCTCGGCGATCTTTGCGAAGAGATCGCGAATCTGCTCTACGGCCCGTGCGGGATCGACTTCCCGACCGGCGGCGGCGTCATTGCTGTTCGACAGGCCGAGCGCCCCCCCGTTGCAATACCCGCCACACTGGTTGATCGCCAGCACCGTGCTCCCATCGGGAGACGACCAGAGATACTCGAGCCCCAGCTCATCGATCTCCGCGCCGTTGCCGCGTGTGTAAACGAAGGAGTCGATTCCAGCCAGGCGGAGGATCTGAGGCATCTGCGCGATGTGCCCGAACGAGTCGGGCATGTACCCAACCTTCTGCACCTTGCCCATCGTACCGGCCACCTTGTGTCCGATGGCAAGGTTGCGCATGTGGGCTTCCGCACTGATCAGGAATTCGTCCGGCAGGACATACCACGGACCAATGGATAGCACACCGTCGGCGACCAGTTTCTCGATGCGGTGTGCGTCTTCCGGGCACACCGCGAGGTAATCTTCGAGGATGATCGCTTGCCCGTCCAGCAGAAAGTGCCGGAACTCGCCGCCCTCTTCCAGCGCGTCGAGAACCTTGCGCACGACATCGACCAGATCGACACGAAACTGGTGGAACGTGCGATACCACTCTCGATCCCAGTGTGTGTGGGATACCACAAAGACGGTTGTTGGCGCCCCGCCGCTCATGATGATCGAATCGTGTTTCGCCCAGCGCTCCGGGCCACGCTACGCCCGATCCGCCGCGAGGCGCTCGGCGCGGCGGGCAAGGCCCGGCGACATGATCTGTTCACATACGCTGGGGAACTCGGCGCCGGGGCCCGACCACCGGAGATCGTCCACACTGTCACTTACGGGAGCGTTGACGTCTACGGTGGCGATGCGGCGAAATAGCCGGGCAAGCTCCCGATTCTCCGCGAGTGTGGCGGCGAGCTTGGCGGCGCCCCGCACGGAGACATCCCATTCGCCAACCGCGTCAGGAATCTCGTCGATGTGCAGGTACCGGGCCAACACGACGCTTGCCGACTTCGCTCCCCATCCCGCCAGGCCGGGGTAGCCGTCCGAACTGTCACCCATCAACGCGAGGTAATCCGGGATGGAGGTGGGACGCACGCCAAATTTCTCGACCACGGCGTCGGCGTTCCTGAGTTCGCGCTTCCGTCTGTCGAATTGCACCACGCGGTCTCCCACCACGCACTGCGCGAGGTCCTTGTCGGGAGTACAAATCAACACCTGTGATACCCGCTCGTCGGCCGCAGCGAGGGCGGCGCCCGCGCCAAGACCGTCATCCGCTTCGTGTTCCACCATCGCCCACACCACCACTCCTAGGCCACGCAGCGCGTCCTCCAACAACCCGAACTGCGACAGAATGTCCGGGTCGAGCCCGGAGCCGTCCTTATATCCCGGCCAGAGGTCGTTGCGAAACGACTTGATGACGTGGTCGGTCGCGACGGCGACGTGCGTCGCTCCCCGCTCGAGCATGCCGAGAATGGATCCCACGACACCCGCCGCGGCACCTACCTGCTGGCCGTCTTGGTTGACCTCCTGGGGCAGCGCATAGTGGTGCCGAAACAACTCATACGTGCCATCGATCAGATGGACTTTCATGGGAGGGAGTGTATGCGGTACCACCCCGCACCACCACCACCCCGGGCGGGCCCCCACCGCCACCCTGTCCATCCCGGCGGGCCCCTACCACCCCGCTACCCAGCCAGGCGGGCCAGCCTCTCCCCTCAACCCCTCCCGGCGGGCGCGCAGGAACTGCCCGCCTGCCCGCCTGCCCGCGCCTGCCCGCCTGCCCATCTCACACCCGCACCCACCACTTCCCGTGCTCACCCTTCCCTTCCACGCGCTGAAAGGCCATTGCCTGTATGTCGCTTCGGAGCGCCGTCACCAGGCGCTCTCCTTCTTCACGGGTAATGTCTCCCCGCAGAAACAGTATTTTCCCCTTGTCTCCTTGGAGTTCGACGTCGATCGTCCGAGACTCGCCTCCATACTCGCGCAGCTGACGCTGCAGGTCCTTGGCGAAGTTGAGCCTGTCTTGCCGCGAGGCAGGCTTCTGTCTCGCCTCAATCACTTTCTTCGATGGATGCAGTTGACGCCACAGGATGGTGGTCGCCGGCAGCGTGAAAGGCAGTCCGACAACAAATCCGAACGTGAGGAAAAACCAGGGAGACTCTAGCAAGCCCCCCACGTCCGGCCCGGGCACGAGCGAACGGAAGGTCCATCCTACGCCGGCTACCAGCACGCCGGCCACCATGACGTAATACAGCGCTAGCCCCCACCACCTCCATCTTCCGATAAAGGCCCGTCCCAACTTTCCTCGGGCGAGCGTGTTCAATCCAAACGAGCCAATGACCCCGCCGGCCAGGATCAACATCGACAGGCCGATCAGCGATCTCAGATCTGGTCCACCCACTGTTTCGCAGCCCTCCTATCAACCGGTCCCGAATACTACGAATTCTGTCCGGCGTCACTAGGACGGGCAGGCGGGCAGTGGGGCAGGCGGGCAGTGGGGCAGGCGGGCAGACGGGCAGGCGGTCAGTACCGGCCGCCCGCCGGGAGGGGTTGAGGGGAGAGGTTGGCCCGCCGGGCTGGGTAGCGGGGCGGTAGGGGCCCGCCGGGTGGGGCGGCGGTGCGGTGCTAGCCGTCGTTGTACGATTTGCCGATCAGCTCCGTTGCCCTTTCGTGTTCCACGGGCTCGGAAAAGTAGTATCCCTGGGCGTACTCACATTCCATGTCCTTGAGCATGGCGAGTTGCTCCGCGGTTTCCACACCTTCCGCAACGACGCTGACGCCGATGTTCTTCGCCAGGGC
>JADFPO010000139.1 GCA_022562295.1 Gemmatimonadota bacterium | reverse complement strand
AGGAAGCGATTCGGGGGAAGGTGGCGGGGGCCAAGATCGTCCGGACCAACGGTGAGCCGGGCGGCGGCGTTTCGGTGTTGTTGCGCGGTGCCACGAGCATCAACTCGGGCGGTCGATCCAACGAGCCGCTGTACGTGGTTGACGGTGTGATTCTCGGTGCCTCGATGACGGACATCGATGCGAACGACATCATTAGCATCGAAGTGCTGAAAGGCGCCGCGGCGTCTTCGTTGTACGGCGCTCGGGCCGCCAACGGCGTCATTAACATCCGCACCAACCGCGGTCGCAACGTCAGCGACGGGGACACCCGGATCACATTCCGCTCCGAGGTGGGGAGGAACTATTTGGGCAAGAGGGTTGCCCTGACCGACCACCACGAGTTTCGAGTCGATCCATCGCAGACGTGCCTGGTCCCGATCTCGCCGATCCCGGGCGAGACGGGCACGAAAGTCGGCACGTGCTGGGTCGACGCCGCCGGCGCCCTCGTCGCGCGCGACGACCGCGTGCTAGACGATAATCTCGGCGTGGGTGGCTTCCAAGACAAGTCGTACGCCGGCGAGCTGTTTGACCACCTGGGTCTGTTCTTCGATCCGGGTACCTTCACGACGCAGACCGCCTCGATTAGACACCGTACCGGCCCGACGAACTTCTCGTCCACGTTCTCGCGTACCGAGGAAGGCGGTATCGTCGACGGCCTGGAGGGGTACGAGCAGAAGAGCGTGCGGGTGAATCTCGATCACTTCATCGGCAAGGCTTTCGAGCTGTCGGTTAGCGGGTACTACTCGAACTCCACGTCGGACGGTAACCCGCAAGATTTCGATGGGCCGAATCCGTTCTTCGGTCTGATGTTCCTCGAGCGAGACAACGACCTTCTCCAGCCGAATGCGGACGGCGAACCGTTCATCATTCAGCCCGATGCCAACTCGCTCGAAGAAAACCCGCTGTACGCCACGCACAACACCGTATTCGAGCTGCGCCGCAGCCGCACGCTGGGCAACTTCCGCGTGCGTTGGTTCCCGATGAGCGACTTCGATCTGGAAGCAGACTTCAGCTTCGATCGCTCGGACCGCAACCGTTTCGAGTTCTACAAAGTGGGTTACAAAACCGCCCCCGATCCGAGCCCGCTCAACGACGGGCGGGTCGATCGGAACAACTCCTTCGACCAGGCGTTGAACGCCAGCCTGACGGCGCGGTACATCACCCGGTTCGGTGATGACCTCGGGTCCACGACGTCGGCACGTGTCCTTCTCGAGCGCACCGAGTTCGAGCGGATCTTCGCCCGTGCGCAGGACCTGCTCGTCAACAACGTCAACGACCTCGACGTTGGGGATGTAACCCAAAACGTGGTCACCTCGAGCAGCGAGGACGTGCGGTCTCTCGGCTACTTCGTCAGCCAAGACTTCGACTACAAAGACCGCTACATCATCTCTGCCCTGGTGCGGCGGGATGGCAGCTCGCTGTTCGGCGCCGATGAACGCTGGCACACGTATTATCGGCTCGGCGGAGCCTATCGGGTCGCTCAGGAATCGTGGTGGCCGTTCGACTTCATCGACGAGTTCAAGCTGCGCTTCTCGCGTGGTACCGCCGGCGGTCGCCCGCGTTTCTCCGCCCAGTATGAGACGTTCACCGTCAGCAGCGGTCAGGTGAACAAGGGCGTGCTCGGGAACACCGATCTCAAACCGGAATTCGCCACCGAGAACGAAGCCGGTGTCGACATAATTCTGGGCGGTCGTGTACAAACGACGATCACGTATGCGCAGTCGAGGGTTGAGAATCAAATCCTTGAGGCGCCGCTCCCGGCATTCTTCGGGTTCTCCACCCAGTGGCAAAACGCGGGCACGCTCGAGTCGAAGACCTGGGAAGCCTCACTCCAGGCGCAGATCGTGGCCACGCGCGACTTCGGATGGGACATGTCGGTGGTGTTCGATCGCACGCGGCAAACGATCACGGAGTTCAACATCCCGGCCTACCGGTTTAGCCGGTTCTTCAACCGGGAAGGCGAAGACTTCGGCACGCTGTACGGCCGCCGGTTCATGACCGACTGCTCACAGCTCCCCAGCGGCGCGAGCTGCGCCAACTGGGCGGTGAACAGCGACGGCTATCTGGTGCCCGTCGGGTCTGGGAGTGTCGGCGGCGGGATCACGAATTCCCTGTGGGGCACCACCGTCACCGACGCAGACGGCACAACGTACAACTGGGGTATGCCGGTGGGCCAGGACAGCACGCTGGCCGACGGCACCACCAGTTCCGACTTCCTGCGCATTGGCAACACCACGCCTGACTTCAACATTGGCTTTACCCAGACCGTGCGTTGGAAGAACTTCTCGCTGTATACCCTGTTCGACGCCCAGTTTGGCGGCGATGTGTACAACGCCACCAAGCAGTGGAGCTATCGCGATCAGCGTCACGGCGATAACGACCAGTTCGGCAAGAGTGAGGCGGACAAGAAGCCCACGGACTACCAGCGGGTGCTGTACAACACGAACCAAACGTCCAGTCACTTCGTGGAGGACGCGACGTTCGTGAAGTTCCGGGAGCTGAGTGTCCGGTATTCGTTCAACCAGCGCTCGCTGCGGAACCTGTTCGGGGGCTTCATGAGCCGGATCACACTGGCCGTCGTGGGCCGGAACCTGATGACCTGGACCAGCTACACGGGCTTCGATCCTGAAGTTGGACGCAATGGTAGCAACGCGGCGATCGAACGCGTGGACGAATTCAGCTATCCGAACTACCGGACGTTCACCGGCTCGATCGAGATTGAGTTTTGATCGGGCGTCTCGAATTGAACGCCGTCAAAATGACTGACTACTTAAGGGAGAGAAGCCTTATGGGCGGACAATATAGAAGCTTTTGGGCGATGGGGCTCGCGCTCGCTTTGTTCGGATGCGACAGCCTCACGGATCTCGAAGTGATCAACCAGAACAATCCGGAAACGGAGCGGACGCTGGCTACGGCCGCGGACCTCGAAAACCTCATCGGGGGCACGTTCCTGACGTACTGGAACGGCACGCAACACATTTATCCGTTTGGCACGCTGACCGTGGCGGCGGATGAAGGCACCGCATCCTGGGGTAACTGGGGGATGCGGGACAACGGGTTCGAACCTCGGCCCGTGTGGAACAACAGCTCGACCTACTCAAATCGCGACGTGAACCAAACCCCGTGGGATAATATGTACGGGGCGTTGTCGTCCGCCGCCGATGGCATCATTGCCATCGAGGGCGGGGTGAAGATCGGACGCGACGGGCAAGACAACACCCGCGCGATAGCCTTCGCCAAGTTCGTGCAGGGCATGTCGCTGGGTTGGCTTGCCCTCCAGTTCGACAAGGCCATCATTTTCGACGAGAACGTCGATCTCGCGGCGGCCGCCGCAGGAGATTTCGAGTTCGTACCGTACGGCGAGGTGTTGACGGCGGCCCTCACGAAGATGGATGAAGCGATAAAGCTGGCGGCTGACAACACGTTCACGCTCGATCCGGATTGGATGGCCGGCCTGGCCCTGAGCAGCTCCGAGTTCGTCAAGGTCATCCACAGCTTCAAAGCCCGACTGATGACCCACGTGGCTCGGTCGCCGGCCGAGGCGGCCACCATCAATTGGGCCGCCGTGATCAGCGAGATCAACGCGGGCATCACCGAGGACCTCGTGTTTACGGGGGACCCTCAAGAAACTTGGTGGGCGGCGTGGACCTGGTGGTCCACGGAAGGTGGGACCTGGATGCGGGCGGACTACAAGACCATCGGCTATACGGACGAGGGCGGCGGTTACGTCAACTGGCTCGCCACACCGGTGGCTGATCGCGACGAGTTCGAGATGGATACCCCGGACCTCAGAATCTGGGGGTGTGGGATCGACGGCGACCTCGGCGGCCAATGCCGGGCCGTCGAAGGAACCAACACGTCTCGTGGCGCGCGCATTGGCGGTACCACCGGTCAGGCGCTCGACCAAGAACCGGGACTCTACTTCCGTTTCTTTGGGAGTTCTCCGTTCCCCGCCAACCGGGGCACGATGGTGTGGTCGATGTACCACCACTGGCGGTATGAGGACGTCTTCCAGAACGTCTCAGGCCCCATGAAGCACGTCTCGATGGAGGAGATGGATCTGCTGAGGGCGGAGGCGTACATTCAAACGGGCCAACCCGCGCTCGCAATGGACATCATCAACGCGACGCGCGTTCCCGCGGGATTGGCGGCGGTTGCCGTCAACGGTGCGCCGTGCCCGCCCGCCGTCCCGGCGTGCGATCTGATGGACCAGCTGATTTACGAGAAGCGCATGGAGACGTGGAACACCAACAGCGGTGGGGCGTTCTTCGACCGCCGCCGTTGGGGAAATCCAGCACCCACGAGTACGCACCACCGGGGGCTGGTGGAGGGAACAGCGCTCCAATTCCCGGTGCCGGGGCAAGAACTCGAAGTGCTGGAGTTACCCACGTATACTTTCGGTGGTGTCGGTAATGAGGGGTCGCCGAACATCGGGAGCGGGAGCATGTCGAGAATCACCGCTCGGTACGAAGACATCTACGCCTTCGAGGCGGAGATGACGTTGAGGGAGAAGCTCGCTTTCGTCGAGGAGCACTTCCGCGGCGGCGGACTCAAATTGCTGACGCGCTACCGGCGGTAGAGTCAGGACGTTGCGGTAGGAATCCACGTCGCCTGCCGCCATGGGAAGGGCCACCACGCGCTTTGATGGGGTGGCCCTTCTGCTTTTGGATGAGCCGGGTTGCGGCCGTTTTCAGCCTCGCACCGAACGCGGTTGTGACCCGTGCGGCGTGGACGCAAGACTATTTGGAGGGAACCATGCGACTGTTTCATGGCACAGTGCTGACCGTGGCGATGCTCACGGTCGGGTGTGCTTCGGGCGGCGCCTCGGCTGGCGCCGACGAGCCGGGGCCGGAGCCGGAGGCGAGTGGTGGCAGCTTCAGTAGGGATGTCGGCTTGGCAACGATGGCAGACCTCGAGCGGCTGACGAACCGCATCCTCGAGCGCTATCAGTACGAAATCGAGCGCTTCGATAAAGGTGCCTACACGTTCATCGATACCCGTTGGAGGGATCGCCTCGTGACGGAAGACGAGCGCGCGAGTGGTTTCGTCGCGGCGCGAACTCGCATCCTCATCCGGACCCGCCTACGGTCGAGGGCGACCACCCCGATCTTGGCCGTCCACCGCGTGACGTTCAATGCCGAGAACCAGGTAAGGCGCTCGGCAGGCGGCGACTGGGAGCGCGTCGCGACCGAGGGATTCCGCGATCACGTGTCGCGCATCGCGCTCCAGTTCGAGACGGAGTTCCGCGCCGGGATACGTCGCTGATCGCTCGGCGCTGCAACATGCACCAACCCGGGCAGCTGAGCGGCCTGTTGGAGAGTCCCGCGGCGACCTATATTTTGGTACGGTAGGGCTTTCCGCCCCCCCTGATGGAGGATTGGCGCTGGCCACACGTATCCTCGCTCACCGCCATCGATTACCTGTCGCCCGACGGTGGCGATTCGTGTGTCTTATCGGCGCGTGCGTTGCGCTTGGGATTGGTGCCGGTGGGGCGCGAAATGAGGTCGCCGGCCAATCCGAACTGGGGGCCATCGAGGGCCTGGTCCTCGACATGCAAGGACTGGTACCGATCGCGCAGGCGCTCGTGGTGTTGAATGGTGGGTTGTACCAAACGCTCACGAACGCCGGTGGTGAATACGTCCTCGACAGCGTCCCGCCCGGCGAATACGAGATCTCGGTTCGCCGGATCGGCTACGAGGAAGTCGTCGCGGAACGAGTCACCATAGAGGCGGCGATGCGGCGTCGGATGGATTTTGCCCTCGAACGGGCGGCGATCAGCCTAGAGGAAATCCAGATCAGGGCGGCCGGGCGCACCACGCCCGACGCCACGCGGTCGGCGTCGGTACTCCGCTCTGAGGACCTCCCCGACCAGGGAGATATTCTCAGCGCGCTCCAAGGCCGGATTCCTGGGCTGAGAATCAGTGGCCGCCACGATGACACGCGAGTGCGACTGCGGGGCGGGATGGCGGAGCCAATGTTCGTCATCAACGGGGTCGTGGCTAGGCCGCCGCTCCGGTTCTACATCGGGGCGTCAGAAGTGGAGTGCGTCGAAGTTCGGCGTGGACAACAAGCCGCAATGGAGTTTCGCCCCAGCTCGCAGACCGATGTGTACAACGGTGTCATTCTCATTTGGACCAAGGACTCCGGTCGCCAAATGACGGGAGCCTGCTCGAGGTAATTATGATAAGACGTTGCTTCTGCGGGCTCGCGATCGCCGTCACCGCCGGGTTCGTTTTGACGACACATGCCGAGGCGCAACAGACCGGCGCTCTCAATGGCTACGTGAAGGTTACCGGCTCCGGCGCTCCGGTCCTGAACGCTCGCGTGCAGGTGGTGAACCTCGATATCTTGGTCATCACCGACGAACGGGGCTACTTCACTATGGCGCGCGTTCCCGAAGGCGTCTATACACTCGTGATTCGAGCACCCGGTCTCCAGCCCAAGATCGTTCCGGCGCTACAAGTGCGCGCCGGCGCGATCACAGAGATCACCGTCGAAATCAATCGCGCAATCACGCGACTGGACCCGGTCGAGATCACGGCGCGGGACAACGTCGATGGACGCGCCACGGGAAACACGGCGGTGATTCGCGGGGCCGACATTCCGCCCGACGGCGATCTCATTTCGGTGCTGCAGGGACGTCTCCCGGGATTCCGCTTCCACGTCGGAGGGGCGGTCACCGGCGTAACCGGCCGCCGCGTGCTGTGGATTATCGATGGTGTTCCCGTGCGAGGAACCCTCGAGATGAGCGTGAATGCGTCGGACGTCGAATGTATCGAGGTGCGTAGGGGAGCCCAATCGGCGCTTCAGTTCACGCGCGTGGACGGCGAGGTGTACGACGCGGCTATACTCGTGTGGACAAAAGGGAGCGGCCGACGCGTTATCGGCGCGTGTGCGAGGCAGAATTAGCCCTTCGGCGGATGGGCGGTCACGAGCGCAGATTGTGTCGGTCTTGCCTCCGCGGCAGCCGGTTGAGCGGCCGTGATCCGCAAGTGGAGTTACGTCTACCGTAGGGTGTGACGCAGCATGAATTCGACGATGACCTCCGAGGCATTGATCTCGCGACTCGTCAGGCCAAGATCCGGGTCGAAGGCTACGCTCGAACCGGGCCACGTATGACCACCCCCCTCAATCGTGTAGAGGATGAGGTCACACCCATTGTAGGTGTCGCGCACCACGGTCGTTCCGTCATCCTCCGTGTCTGGTAGGTTCTCGACGACCGGGTTCAAATCGCAATTCAATTTCAGAGCCCAAAACTCTACAGTTTCCCGTATGGACAGTGTGAACGACGAGCCGTTCCGCGGATAGCTCGGATCTTCTGTTCCGAGGATGAGCATCATCGGGAGGACGCGCTGTGGGAAACACTGCTGGGCAAATGTTGGGTAGGGAGTTGCGCCCACGGTCAACACGGCGGCGATGCGGTTGGCCAGTAAACAGGCGAGTGTTTGCGTCATCATTCCACCCTCCGAGAACCCGGCGACGTATACTCGGTTCTGGTCGATTGGCAACGTCTCGCTGATGTGATCGATCAAGGTGTTGGTAAACAAGACGTCGTTGACGAGGAGTCGGTCGGCCAGGGTTAAGCCGCTCCCGGTCGCCCAACTTGGCTCCGTCCCGAAACCATTGGGGTACACCACCACGAGCCGTTCGCGGAGGGCAATATTGTCGAGCCGGGTGATGTTCCGAGACGCGGCGCCCGTGCTCCCTCGCCCATGGTAGAAGATCAAAAGCGGAAGCGTGCCGCCTTCGTCGAACGTCGGCGGAACGAAGATCTCGTAGGTCCGTTGTAGCCCGCCCGACCACACGAAGCTACCAAACGCCCCTTCTCCTTCAGGGCGGCCGACCTCCGTGTTTCCATTCGACGGATCGAGCGAGCACGCGGCGAGCGCCGCGACGGCAATCAGGAGGGGCGATTTGTGAGTCACCCGGAAAAACCTACCGCGTGTGGCGCAAGTCCGGTAGCCTCCTACTGTCTCGAATAACGGTTCTCGCCGCAAACTCGAACGCACTCCCAGCGCTGCGGCCACTTCGTTGGCCGTAAACGCATATGAAACAAGACGTTATGTCCTCGCCACTCCCATGGCAGACCTCCCAAACAAACGGTGCGGGGCAGCCTTTGGGGGTGCAAACTACATCATGACGCTAAAATATGTAAACCAAGTACTAGCGCGACGCCGTGAGGGTTCCGACGACTTGTCCCAACGCGTCCTTAAGGAAAACCTCAAACGGAGATTGCTGGGAGAGAAAGCCCTCCACCCGTCGCTGAACTGGTTCTCCGACGCCCGGGCCGGTCACATATTGGATCACCGCCCGCAACCTATTCCCGGTCAAATATCCGTCCACGCTCACATCGATGGGGTTTCCCCACGTTCCAGTCACGAAGGCGGAGAAGTCCGTGGAGTCAGGAATGGAGCGCGCGAGGTACAAGTCCCACTCTACATCCACCGGAAGGCCATCAACCGTCCCTTGCATCCGATACGTCCCCTCCCGAGGATCATCCAGTTCTGCGATCACGCGGAGAGGATTGGTCTCTGCCACGAGGCTTCCGAACACGCCGAGCCCTCCGTCCAGATGGTTGACGAAGCCCCGGCCGCTCAAAGCACTGTTGGAAGACCGAACGAAGTCGAAATAGTTCTGGTCCGTAAATGCTACCGACAGGTCGTAGAAGCGACCAGCCCGAAACACGTCGTCGCCGGTGCCGGGCCGAAAGAGATCCACGAGGTCGCCGGGAATCGTGACCGCCGTGGAATCGACGAACAGTGAAACGACTCGGAGCCGGCGGGAGGAACCCAGCAGCGGGCGACGGCGCACATCGATCTGAACCGCGCGCCCGAAGAGCGGCTCGATCTCGGCTTCGAGTGTATCGGTGTCGCGGTTGAACTCCAGCTCGAGGCCTGGCAAGACAACCGAGGCGTCGCCGTGATGAAGCAACATCTGCTGCACACCCACGCCGATCGTTTGGCCGGTGACC
>JADFPO010000138.1 GCA_022562295.1 Gemmatimonadota bacterium | reverse complement strand
GCGGCTCGACCCGCGTTGGGATCCGATCCGTGAGCATCCGCGATTCCAGGCGCTGCTGGCGAAGTACGAGAACTGACGGCGCGTGGTTTTTCTTACGACGGCTCAAGCCGCGGGTTTACCCGTGGTTACGATTGGATGCCGGAAGCATAGGCCGGAGACTGGAATTATGAGCCCAGCCTTTTTACCCCCTGAAGCACCTCGTCCTCATCGAACGAGTTCTTGGGGTTGGTGTTCCGGGAGACGTGCTGCACGATCCCATCGCGATCGATGAGCACCCATCCACTCTGCTGAATTACCCACAGCGACTTGGTAAAACCGTACGCCCGGTAAGCCAGCCGGCCAGGATCTGCCAGCACGGGAAACGGGGCCTCGAGCTTCCGCGCCACGAGAGCCGCCGCGGTCTGGCCCCGGGGGCCAATGACGAGAGTGCTTGTCCCACTAGCCGCTATCTGATCGTTGAGGCGTCCCAACTGGACGGCATGCGAGAAGCACTCGCTTCAAGTGAACTCCCGCATGAAGTAAAGCAGAACGTTGCGCCGGCCGCGAAACTCCGACAAGCGGACCTGTCTGCCCTCGTTGGATTCCAGGCTGAAATCCGGTCCGGCGACTCCAGGTTCGACGTCGTTGTCTTCGGTTCCCATGTTTCCCTGGTTCGACGGAATCACTTCCACGCTTACAATCCTCAGAAACGTTCGGCAACACGTCACGTTCCCTAGCCGCCACCTTTGATGCGCTTGGTGAGTGCTGGTTCAAGTCCCATCAACCGCGCGTAGGTCGCCAACTGGCCCCGATGATACATCTCTTGGGCAATCCCATGATGCAGCCACTGAAACTTGGTGGCCCATGTGCCGTCGAACTGCTCGATCTGCTGCCACAGCTCCAAGTCCCCAGCCTTTCGGAACTTGGCCTGCGCGTCCTTCATCTGCGAACGGAGCAGGCTCAAGAGTTCCCTCTTCGTGTTCGCTTTGTAAGCTGTCGCTCCGTACTTGCGCAGCATCTTGGGCCACGGGTGGCGCCTGAGATTCGTGTCCGACCGGGACAACTCCGCCGTCATGAACATGGACACTTCCAGAATGTGCTGCACCAGCTCCCGGACGCTGCGGGTCTCCGACACGGGGCGAAAGCTGAACTTGTTCGCCGGAATGTTCCTGACCTCGTCGACGATGCCCAGACGGACGTCGCGCCAGGCGGTGAGAGATTCCTCCAAATACGAGATATGGAGTTTCGTCATATTACTTCTCACCTCTCACTAGTTCTCCACCCTCACGTACAGTAATCTAGCATCACTCGGCATTCTGTAGGCGACTTTGGTGTTCACATTGAGTATCCTCGGGCCGTCGGCCAAGACGAGCGCGATGTGCCGATCGTCCACCCAGGAACACGAGTCGCGTTCATCGGGCACAGTGCCGCGGACCAGCTCCTCCACCACCACGTCTTCATCATTGCCCGGCACCCGCACGATCACCTTTTGCTTCTGCACATAATCTCCCGCCTCACCCGTGCGAGAATACGTCCTGTCGATCGAGATTCGAGTTCCGTCCGGAGACCAGCACGGGTTGTTGTCCTGTGGTACGCCTAGCGGCCGCTCTTCGGAGTTGAATGCGGTTTGACCGGTGGCGTAGTCGTAAACCGCGACGTGAGTAACGTTGGAGTAGCGTGGAGATTGGATTTCAAACGCGATCTTCCTGCTGTCAGGCGACCATCTCATGTTCTCGGCCCTGGAGCGCGGCGTGGCAATCTGCTGCGCGTTCGCTCCATTGTACTCGGCGATGAACAAGGAGCCAGCCCGTTTGAAGAAGATCCGGTCACCGTCGGGCGAGTAGGTGATGTGTGACTTGCCACGCATCGGAAGCGTCGCGAGCGTTCGGCAATCCCTGGCATCCACGGCATAGATGTTGGTCCCGTCCCCCACGACGATCTGTCCCCCGCACCTCCAGGCAATGAACCTGTTCGACGCGGTGCAGCCTACGTTCCTGACTTCCCCCGCACGATCGGCGATCAACACGGCGCCGCTCCCCGATCCAACCGTGGGGCGATACGCGGCACCCAGGGCATCGCTGCCGCGAGCCCACACGAAAGTGTACGAACCTCGGCCTGGGGCTGAGTGCACCGTGGATACGGCACCGCTCACAGCATCGATCACCACCAAGCTGGTGGAGTTGCCTTGCCGGTACGACACGGCTACCGCACTCCGGTCGGGGGAGGGCTTGGCCTCGATGTCCGTGGCCCCGGCAATGAGTACGCTGTCGATCACGCTACCGGTGCTGCGAATTCGAACGCCGGTGGCGTCGGCGTAATACATGAGGTAACCATCACCGGGCTGAGCAATCGGCGGGCCGGCGGGCGCCGACGACACAGGCCCCGGAGCCCCTGACGAGGCACAACCCGCAGCGATCAGCCCAACGGCGACCACCAGAACACTCTGTCCGAATCCACGCTTCTCCTTCGGTTTCACCGCTCCTCCCACAACCGCCGCTCCCCAGGCGATCACCATCGGGAACGCCAGCGTCAACACAACGAAGCCCACCCCCGGCAGCCCCATGACACCACCCGCCACCCGGACCAACTCCCCCGCCTCACCCACCACCGCATTCCAGCCAAGCAACCACCCCCAACCCAGCCCGGCACCCAACAGCGCCACCAGCCCGGGGCGCTCTTCCCTCCGGGCGACGAGCCCCCACAACAACGCCACCGCCGGAACCGCAACCCAACCGAGCGCGACCGTCATGACCGCAAACGCCGCGCTCAAGAGCAAGACCTGCAACGCCGGCCGCCTCATCGGGCGCCGGCCCGCAGCGTAAGGACGCCCGCCACATCATCATCGTCCAGGTCGCCGCGGTCCTGAGGAAAGAGTACGTCGTCCAACTCACCAGCAACCCACTGTTCGATGCGGTTCGCGTACCATGGACTCGCCGGGTTTCCGGACTGGCCGCCCGGATAGGTGGCCCAGGCACGCAGTTCCGGTGCCAGCTCCACCACCATTCGCCAACTCGCCCCGAAGTTACCGCTGCCGGACGATGGATTCAGGTTGCCGGATCCACCCTGCACCGAAAGGCCGCGCCGCGACAACGACCGAAGACCGAGGATGTGGTTCACGTTGCTGTGGCGCACCTCCGACCAACGCCAGCCTCCGGCGGTCGGATCTCCGTATCGCCGCTTGGCCAATTCCAGCGCCGCCTTCAAGCTTGCGGCAAGAACATCATCACGGCTTTCAATCCGATCCGTGGTACGCCGATCGTCCCACCACGGGCTTTCCGGGAAACGCAACAGGCCGGCCATCACCGACTGGCCGGGCCGGGCAGCCAAGCGCCGGCCATCGGGAAGGAACAGCTCGTCGAAGGTTCGGAAGTTGAGTTCGTTCATGGCGAGTTCAAAGAGAATCGCTCGCTCGTTGTCTTTGGTGTAGCGTCTGTCCCACTCCTCCAGTAAGCGTCGAGCCTCAGCGAGATCATCCCTCCCCCTGGCTGCATCGAGAAATACCGGCACGAAGAGGTCGGCCTTGACGTTTCCGGGGTCCGTGTGATAGAGCCGCATGGCCTCCGGTGTTACCCGCGAATCTGCGGCCAGGAGCTGGTTGATGCGCATCGCTCGCCACGGGGAGGGCCAGTTGGCGCCGAGGTAGGGCTTCCCCAATGCCGGATCGAACGGTTGTTGGTTGGCGGACGCGAGAAAACCCTGAGCGGGGTTGATCGCGCCGGGATAGTCTTCCGCCGCCCAATACCCTTGCCAATCGTTGGCGCTCGAACTGCCGTCGCGCACCACGCGGCCGTCACCGTTGTCGGGACGGACGGGATACAAGCCCGTCGACCGAATGGCTATGCTTCCGCTCCGGTCAGCCACGATCATGTTTTGCGCCGGCCCCGGATAGGAAGCCATGGCCGCGAGCCACTCTTCGACGTTGCTCGCATCGAACGCATCGGCAAAAGCGGACGAGGACATCGGTTGGTCGAGGACCGTCCATCGCATGGAGACGGGACCGTCGTCTGTAGGGCGCACCGGTCCACGATGCGTGTAGTTCACCGTATCCGTTGCGATAACGTGGCCGTCGGGGTCGCGATACAGTTCGACTCGTCTCTCCAACTCTCGCCAATCACCATCGAGCAGATACCGAGTGGGGGCCTCGTCGTCGTCCAACGTTTCCCGGTAGAAGTCGAGCACGTCCGCACCGGCGTTGGTGAAGCCCCACGCAACGTTTCGGGTGAACCCGATGATCACACCGGGAAGTCCGGGAATCGTAACCCCATAAACGTCCATCTGTCCGGGGACCGACAGGTGAACTTCGTACCAAATCGACGGCAGCGTGAGCTCCAAATGTGGATCGCTGCTCAGCAACGCGTTTCCGCTCGCCGTGCGCGCCGGCGACACCGCCCAGTTGTTGCTTGCCCTCGCCGCACCGCTCCTCCCGGCGGCATCGGGAGGCAACATCTGTTCAGCGAGCATCGCAATGCGCGCAGCGTCGGGACTCGCCTCGGCAGGCGGCGGCAGCTCGGCGAAGTCGAAGCGGGGCTCGGGCGACGCGTTGGGTTGGATAGGCTGGACGATGGGGTTGTTCAGGGGAAACAGGGCGTCGGCAGCAGGCTTGCCCACCAAGGCTTCAACCGTGGGGCGCCACAGCTCCTGCGGATCGTAGGCCAGGGTGTACCCCATGCGTTTGTTGAGCAACATGCTGTGGAGCAGCTCCCACCGTCGCGGCGTGGCGTGCAGGAGGTGGTATTCGAACGGCAGGTCTGACGCGCCCATCGCATCGATCCACGCGTTGACGCCTTCCGAGTATGCACTGAGGAGCCTCGCCGTGTGCGACTCCGGGTCGAGTTGCCCCAGCTCGCGCTCGGCGCTCCACAAAAAACCCAGCCGCCGTTGCCGGCGGTCGAGCCTCAACGCCGCCGAGCCCACCAGCTCGGTAAGCGTGCCCTCCGGCGCCCTACTCTGTAGCTCCAACTGAAAGAGACGGTCACGGGCCACAACGAACCCCAGCGCCCGAACGGCATCTTCGGTCGTCGACGCCCAGATGTGGGGCACACCCCGGCGGTCGTACACGACCTCCACCTCGCCGGTCAGGCCCGGAATGGAACCCGACAGTTCCTGCGGCAACGTTGCGGATCTGGCAACGGACCACACGCCCGCCACCGGGTCCAGGAACGGCCCCAGGGGCGGGAGCGGCCCAACACCAACACCACCCAAATAGAGCGTGCCGGCCAAGGCGATCGCCCCGGCGGCGATGCGGATGGGGCCAACCGGTGAATGGGACGTTTGTTCTTGTTCAGGCAATGGTTCTGATCACGAGATGGTGTCTGAGGACGACTTCCGGGTTATGGACCCTAGCCAATGTCGCCAAACACCCTGTGTACTTCCAGCCCCGCGCCGATCTCGCGGGCTACCGCCTCGATGACGGAGATGATGTTCGAGACGCCCTATGCAAAATGGACCGTGGGCCGGATTCGATACCGCACCCACGTGGGAAGGTTAGGACGCGGATGATTGACAGTGGACCGATCCTCAATGCCAGGTCCCATTGCCCAGGGCTCGTCGATACCTCGCGGGAGGCAGGCCGAATGTCGCTTTGAACGCTCGCGTGAGATGGGCTTGATCTGCAAACCCAGCACGTGCCGCCAGCCGTGAAAGCGATTCATCCGAACTCAGCAACTGATCGGCCACCCATTCGAGGCGGTGGCGGCGAACGTAGGTGCCCACTGGGACTCGATGTCGTCGCTTGAAGACCGTAGCCAACTCGGTGGTCGTGACCCCCGCAGCGTCCGCGATGTCACGGAGTTTGAGGCTGCGCGTGAAGTTTGCTTCGATGAACTCCTCTGCGAGGCAGAGCCAGCGGGGGGTTGCGCCGTACCGTCTGGCCTGTGCCAACCGGGTACCCTCGACGAGCATCTCAGTAGCGAGGGCTTCGATCGCAAGCTGGGCGAGGTCGTCCCCCTCGTTCAGCTCGCGGACGATACGACGCGCAATCGTGGTGAGCCGCGCGTGACGGAAGTAGTTCACGTCATCCAGCATCCGCTCTATGGCAGGTGGCAGGTCCAGAGCGCTCACGTCGGGCTGCACCGTTAGGACACGCGCGCCGACTTGATAGATGTTGTCAGCATGCTGTAAACCGGCTGGCTCACCGTATACGCACCCATCCACGCACTCGAACTGCCTCCTGTGCCTTCCCGAGCTGAAGAAGAGGTCGAAACCTCCCTCCAGTACGACCCCAAGGGTGGGCCGGTCGTGTGCGTGGAGTTCGATGCTCGCCGCGGCCGGAAACCGGGCGTGCGTCACGCGCACTCCGTAGGTCTCCAGACGTTGGAAGCCAATACTGCCCATACTGACGGGTACCGCTGCCTGGTTCCAGACCACATCTCCCTCCTCGGGATGATGGCTCGTGGCTACGAAACGTTCAAAAAATCCGCGAGAATTCAAGACGGACACTAAATGAGCCCATACCTTTGTTTCTCCCGAAAGGTTCCCGACAGGACGGAAAGCATGCTCAAGCTCGGCCGATTGGTATCATTGTTTGGCGCAGCGGTCCTGCTGCCGCTACCTGCCTCCACGATTTCGGCCCAGGGCGCCGGCGCGTGTGCGTATGAAGAGCCGGCCTGGTCGCCGGATGGGAGTAGGCTCCTATTCTCCTCAATGCGCGACGGAGACTTCGAGATCTACTCCGTTCGCCGCAGCGGTCGCGACCTGCAACGACTCACCAACCATCCGGCGTCCGAATCCGTGGCGGCGTGGTCTCCAGACGGGCGCCTGATCGTGTTCGTTTCGAATCGCGAGGGCGCTTCGACGCTCTACCTGATGAACAGTAGAGGCAACGACGTGCGGCTGCTTTCGGCGGACATCGGTCGCGCAAGCTCTCCGGCCTGGTCGCCCGACGGACGCACCATGCTGTTCGAAGGCCGGTACGGTGAGAACAGAGATCTGTTCCGGGTCGACGCGAACGGCAGGAACGTGGAGCGCCTTACGACGCATGCAGCAAACGATTTCCGTCCCGCACCTTCGCCGAACGGCGAGTGGATAGCGTTCAACTCGAAACGCTCGGGCACGTATCAGATCCACTTGATGGCGTCCGACGGTGCAACCGTCGAGCAGCTCACCCACGGCGCGTCGAACAGCGCGTCGCCATCGTGGTCGCCCGACGGGCGTCGCATCGCCTTCATGTCCGATCGCGGTGGAAACGAGGATATTTACGTGATGACGCTTGGCGACACGTCGGTCGCCCGTCTCACCACCGATCCCGCGGTCGATCGCGCCCCGCGATGGTCCCCCGACGGGAGGGACATCGCCTTTCTCTCTAACCGGGGCGGGCGGCCTGGACTCTACCTGATGTCGTCGGATGGCTCTAAGCAAGTGCTGGTCATCGAAGGGTGTGCCGACCCCGCCGGTGGTGATCACGGTGGCCCGGTGCCGACACGATCTTGAGAGTGGAACAGATAAAGCGATTCCAATTACAACTACGAGACGTACCCCTGAAGCGAGGTACCACCATCAACCCAGCGAGGTCACCACATGCATGAACTGCCCTTCAAAAGGATTTGTCTGTTTGCCGCCGCTTTGGTAGCCCTCCCCGCCGTCGCGTACGCACAAGACAGAACCACCGAACTTGCGTTGTCGCTCCTGCCGCGCGAGGCGCGGAGCGGTGCCTCGGTGGTGATCCGAAACGGTGAAGGCGAAGCTATGGTCCGATCGGGAAGCGGCTCTTTCCTGTGTGTCATCGACGCGAACAACGCCGAGCGATTGTCCCTCAACTGCCATGACCGAAAGCTCATTCCGTTACTCCGCCTGGAACGCGAGGTTGGGGCTGCGGGACTCCGGGGGGCCGCATTCCGAGAAGAGCTGTGCACGAGGGTACAGGCCGAGGCCGCAGGTCCGCCGACCGGCTCGCTCGAAATCTCGGCCTCGGTTGCGATTCCGTCCGAGGGCCAACTCGCCGACTCGATGACCGTCTATCATCTCCTCTACACGCCCAACCAAACGTCAGCGTCATTGGGCCTGCGTGATGACGACCCAGGCGCCGGCGCACCATGGCTGCACCACGCCGGATCGTGCAATGCACATGTCATGTGGTCGGAGCGGCGGGCGACGGCCCAGGAATCGTGGACCGGGGAACAGCGGCAGGTGCTCGCGGCGATGGAGCGGCTTTCGGCCGCGACAGCGCCGGGCGGGGCTGGAGCCGACGAATACGGCGCTGTCCTGGCGGAGGAGTTCAGTCGCTGGACCGTTGGTAGCACCGTCATCGATGACAAACAAACCTGGGTCGAGAGCCTGAGGGAGTGGTTCGATGACGGCTGGCGCGTCTCGGACCGGCAAACCCGCAATCTGGAGATCCTGATGAAGGGCAACTACGCCTTCACCCGCCGAATTGTCGAGGAGACATACCTTGGTCCAGAGAGCGAACGTTCAGTCTCCACTGCAGCCCTCGCCGAGGTTTGGGTCCGTGGCGATCCCGGCTGGCTCCTCCTCCTAGTGAACGTCCATCCCTTGGGCAGTTCCTGAGTCGGCTATTGATCTGCTTGGCTCCTCCGAGGGCCGAGCTACGCACGGATGACGCCAAAGCGAGCGCGATCGACCGTCTTGGTGCCAATGATCTCCTAGCCAAGTACGGCTCGGACTTCAGCAGCAGGTGGAGATGGAGAACGCCAACTCACCGGTCGTGGTGCAGGTGATGGCGCATCCGGGTTCCGGTCCGTGACCGGCACGGCACGGGACAGCGGTCGATTTTGAGGCCAGAGAGGTCGTGCACTGGCTCCGTCATGAACCCGCCGGTTGCCTTCCTAATCAAATAAAAGAGGACGACAGCAATATCGATCCCACCCCACCCTCAAGCAGCCGGCCACCGACCAAGGCCCCTTGGTCGGGCAAGCCCGGCCGCCTTGTTATCCGGCCCTTCCAAATACATCTTCCCAACCCAAAACGACAATCATGAGGAAGACATCGCCGAATGCATCGACTGCTGAGATTCACTTCTATTCACGCCACGGTTCTCGTGGCGTTCGTGTTTCAACCTCCATCGACCGAAGCGCAACTAATGCAGCGGCTGCTGCCCGGCGGCAAGTTGGCGCC
>JADFPO010000137.1 GCA_022562295.1 Gemmatimonadota bacterium | reverse complement strand
TCGATCCGGATGACGATTGTGTCGATGGTCGGTACGGATCGTTCGGATTGCTGTCCAGCGGCCTGGAGCGGGGTGCAGAGCCCCACCAGGAGGACCGTGTGGTACGCCCAGACCGTCCGGCGGATCATGCGTTCTCCTCGTTCTTGGGTTCCTTCGAGACATGGCTGGAGGAAGTCCAATGCATTGTAGATCTCCTACGGCGGAGATGACTATTGGACCTTGGTCGTATGTCCCTCGTTATTGATGAGCGCGAACCCACAGGATGCGCGGGTGGTGGTCCGAGTTGTACGACGCGTCGATACGACGATACGATTCGGTCACTACGTGAAGGCCAGTCGTGTTGCCGGCCCGTATCCGGAAGACGAGGTGATCGGTGGGAAAAGGCCCGCGTGTCGGTTGATCGTTTCTTGGGGAGTCGGGGAAGTGTTCCCAGAGATGCCTGAGTGTTGTCTCTCGGGACGACCACGTGTTGAGGTCTCCGCCTGCAATCGTCGAGATCGGAGACTCGGCCGATCGATTCGACGAACAGGGTGGATCACACGCCGTGCCGGTGGTACCCGAGCGAAGCCGTTCAACGGAACGTAGTGCATCCACCAGGCCCTTGGCCTGCCGGACGCGTGCGGAGTTTCCGGTTCGTAGCACGCGCCACGCGCCGGGGAACGTACTGAGGTGCACGCTGACCGCGCGGAGGCTGTCCCGGTCAGGAGCGTGTATCGTGGCGCCCACTGCGACGCGACGCGACGCTTCGAAGGGAAGCTCTATGGCGATGAAGTCGGAAAGGGGAAGCGTCGAAAGGATCGCGTTTCCCCAATCTTCCCGCTCACCGTTGTACTCGTCGTGACCGTTGCGCATGGAGGGTACGTACACCAATGCGAGGCCACATTGGCGGGCAGTCTCGACAATGTCGATACGAGGTCCCGATCGCGGACGCTCACTGGTTCGAGGTGGAATGGTCGAACGCGGCGACATTGACGGGACGGCGGCGGACCGGCGAAACGCCTCTTGTGCCAGCAGTACGAAGTGCGAAAACGCCGCACGGGTTGCGGGAGTGGGTGTCGCGCACTCGAGATGAAGTTCCGTTTCGAAGAATGCCAACAGCTCGCCCGACCCCGCGTTGACGTTCCAGGCCATTACCGCCACCGAATCTCGGGCCTGCCAGGCGCCAAACGACGGGTGGGGTGTCGAATCGATGACGGGTGGTCCAACGGTTTTGCACCACTCGTCCAACTTCGCGACGTCGCCGGTTTCGGTGGGACCCAACCATGTGAGCCGGGGTTGGGCAATTGTGCGGCATGTTTCTTCGCGCGTTTCGAATCTCATCGCGTGCGATATGGTACAACCTGTCACGATGCTCATCGCCGTCAGTGACGTTGCCAATAGCCGCGGTACCAGCATCGTCGTCAGAACTGTACGGCAACTGGCGCGACGAACTGAAACGTGGGAGCATCGCTGGTTTGTCGATCGTATGCTTCGATGGCCAAAGCGCCGATCCCTCCGACCGCGAGTCCCGCGAAGGCGGTGGCAAAGGCGTCGGGCAGCTCAAAGCCCGGAATCAATTGCCACAATATCAGCCCGACCAGGGAACCCGCGGCGAGACCGATGCCGGCCCCTTTTGCCGAAGTCCCGATGGCGCCACCCAATGCCGCTACGGTGGCGACGTCCTGCCAGCCGAAGCGTTGGATCAAGGGTTTCATTGCAAGCCCGGCTGCGGTCCCGATCAACACCCCGTAGCCGGCTGTCTTAGCGTGGTCGCCCAACCGATCTCCGTCGGCTGCACCAAGCAGGGCTCCACTCGCCAGCCCCACGGCACCCGCGGATACGGTCGCAATACGGACACACCGGGCGCCCGCATACGTCTGGGTGCATGGCGTGAGCGATCCAAGCACGCCGAGCATGGCGCCGGAGTAGAGTCCTAATGCCGCGCCGCCGGCGGCTGCCCGGGTGGAGCCGTCTTGCCCGTGGACCTCCCCGGCGAGGAGTAAACAGTGACCAGTGACCAGTAACCAGTGGCCAGTTGTCTTTAAGCAGTGGCCAGTTACCAGTTGCCAGTTGCCAGTCGTCACAGTGCACACTGGTCACTGATCACTGGTCACTGATCACTGAAGAGCGAACGTCGTAGTCAGCGTAGTCACCGCCCCCGCCCGCAACACCGTCACCACAATCCGATCCCCCGGTTTGAGATTCCTTACCGCGGCTCGCAGTTGCTCCTCACTCGTCGCGGCGGCGATCGCGATGCCTTGAAAGGTGAGAATGATATCGCCGCCCAGGATGAGGTCCTCACCGCTGATCGTCGCGCTCACCGTCCCCCCCTCGAGGCCCAATCGTTCTCCGAGGGATCCCCGGGCTACGCGCTGTACCAACAGCCCCGTCGACGGTGGTGGCACGTTGAGGATCAGTGCAAGACCTTCGCTGAGTTGAAATCCGTCAATGCCCGACCACAGCGACGTGCCTTCCAGTAGGAGGTCTCGAGCCATGTTCGACGTGACGACAAACCCCAATCCCTCGGAACCGCCGCTCTGTGATATGATATGGCTCACGATCCCGATAACCTCGCCGGCCATGTTGAACATGGGTCCACCGGAATTCCCTTGATTGATTGCGGCGTCTGTCTGCAGAAGCTCCGCCTGGAACACCGCTCCCATAGTGCGGTTGAGTTGCCGGCGTCCGCTGACGTGACCTACGGTCAGGGTGTGACTTACGCCCAGAGGGGAGCCAATGACGAGTACTTGATCGCCGACCTCCACGGAGTCAGAGTTGCCCAGAGTGGCGGGCACCACGCCGCTCGGCCGATGCTCCAGGCGAAGCAGCGCGAGATCGGCTGACGGAACGGAGCCGAGTACGCGTGCTGCGATCCGCTCACCAGTTGTGAACTGCACCATGACGCGTTCCGCACTCTGGACAACGTGCGCCGCCGTAAGCACCTCTCCATTGTTCGACACCAACACGCCGGATCCGAGGCCGCCGACATCGACGAACTGGCCCGGCGCTCCACTTGCAAGCGTGCGCTCGCTGGTGTATATGACAACTACAGACCGGTTCACCCGCTTGAACACGTCGCTCACCGATTGACCGAAAGTGGGCGACGCGGTTCCGATCAATAGGGCAGCGGCAAGCACCGACGAGCTACGGATGTGCATGTTCTTCTCCGAAGTGGGGACATGCCGTCATGAAGCACCGGCGGCCTACCGTGGAACGCCGCGGTAGGCCGGTCATCAATCTCCGTAGCAGAGGCAAACGCCTAGAAGCTGTTGCCCCCAACCTCCCATGCAAATCCTATGTTGAATGTGAAGTACGAGTGTGTTCGGCCAGGGTCTCCTGCCGATGCGGCGTAGTTGTACTTGACGTCGGCGAACCAGCTTACCGTGGGTCCCACCGGCATCACGACACCCACCTCCGGAGCCACACCAAAGTGCCAGGTGTTCTCTGAGACGGTCCAGAGGCCCACGTCGACACGCTGCTTCACCAGATGGGGTCCCACACCGACACCGATGAACGGTCGGGCACCGCCCGGCGTTCCAAAGTACTCGCGAACAGTCACCAGCATCGGTAGCGAGTTGATGTAGCGGAACTGCGTGCCGGCGATTTCGATCCCGTCGATCGAGGATACGGTTTCGGTCACCTCGTTGAAGACGTTCCAGGCGAACGACACGCCCACGGTGGTGTTGGGGTTCACAATGGCCACCAGGTCTACTCCGAAGTTGCGCCAGCTCGTCCCGCGGGTGAAGTCCTTCGTATCTGAAACAGGGGTGGACATGCCGTAACTTATTGCCCCGTACCATTGCTGTGCCTGCGCCCCGCTACTGAGGAGGAGCGCCAATGGTATGGCCAGAAGTGCTCTCGTTTTCATTAGTTGGTCCTCAGGTAGGGCGATTGATCAAAGGCTTGGTCGATGCCGTCGGTAATCCGAATCGTAGTGCCACCCGAGCCCAGTACCCCGTTCATGCCTGCCACCCAGACGACGGGGATCTCATCGACCGCGGCCCGGTTCGGGTCTACCATGGTGATCACGAGCGTGGCGGTGTCGTATCGCACCACGACAGGAGCCGAAGGATACCCCCACCCGTACCCGGGCCCGCAGCACCCCCAGCCGGGATACCAACCCCACCAATCCCACCACGGGTAACCTATGTACGCGTTGGTGTTGGTGACCGCCCATGCTCCAACCAGAAACATGACGTCGGGGGTGTTGTTGGCCGGATCGGCCTCCTCGACGTATCCCATCGCTTCGATGTTGCTGCGGATTTGTGAGAGAATCAGGGCGTCGTTAGCACGATCCAGCAGATCGTCGTTGTTGTTGTCCTCGATGTCGACGTGGACCACCGAGTCCAGCAACACGTAGGTGCTGAGACTGGTGAAATCCACCGTTTCATCGTGGGCCGTGACCACGACGTCCAGTTGTTGGATGTTCGTCACGTCGCCCGGATAACACGACGAGACAGTCAACAGGGCGCCGGCCAACGCCGGCAGGATAGACCACCTCTTCTCCATGGGATGTTCTCCTCTCTTGGTATGCCAAGGCCTCCGCCTTTTCACACCGACGGCAGGTCCCAAGCCCTAATTGGAGGAGATACTAGTCGCTCGAGTGCCGTCCCGAAATTGGACTTTGGTCCCATAAACAAGGCAGTGGGTGGGCAGGGATGCAGTGGCTAGTGACCAGTGGCCAGTGGCCAGTGGGCACCGTGACGGGGGTTAGCGGCGGGATTGGGTGAGATCGTGGTGCGATCCAGTCCAAGCTGCCGCCTCGGTTGCGTGACACTCCGAACACACGGTGCCTCCGACATACGCCGGTACCCCAGCGCCTCCCCGACACGCCGGAAGCAGCAGGATGCCCAATATCGGTAACGCCGAGTTGGCTCTTATCTCCATCAATGAGCTTTCAGAATGATCTCTGCGCGCTCCGCGTGCTCCGCGGTGAACGATGGTCAACATGTCACCGTACCTGTGACACGCAGTACTAGGTATCCGCCTCGAAGGCGGCGTGGATGGCGGCGATCAGCTCCTCATCGTCGAACGGCTTCTCCAAGAAATCCGCTGCGCCACCGTTCAGGGCCCGGCTCCGGGCATTGGGGTCGTCGTGAGCCGTAATGAAGATGATAGGCACGGTGGAACCCAAGGCCGCGAGTTCGGTCTGTAGCTCGAGTCCGCTCAACCCCGGCATCTGCACGTCGACAATCAAACATCCCGAGGCGTCGGATGGCCACGCTTCCAGCAAGTCCTCAGCAGATGCGAACGTTTCCACTTCCAATCCCGCCGATCTGATCAGACGCCCTACCGCGACACGCACGGAAACATCGTCGTCGACCACAAAGACCTTCGGTTCGCGCAGAATCCCCATGCTATAACACACTATCCGGTTGTACCTGGCGTCGATATGGGACTTTGGTCTCACGAAGGGCAGGAGTCATGCGCGAGTCCGGACAACGTTCGTGTCCAGGATCTGGTCCACCGTCAGCTCTCGGAGCTTAGCTCACCGGCCCGCTGCGCGAGGCGAACGAGTTCGGCCAGCGAATCGGCCTCCATCTTCTGCATGACCCGTGCGCGGTGGACCTTGACTGTTTTCTCACTCATTCCGAGTTCGCCGGCAACTTGTTTGTTCAATTTTCCCTGCACTACCAGGCGAAAGACCTGTAGCTCGCGCCGGGTCAGGCGTGCGACCCGCCCCTGGATCTCGGATAACTTGTCGCGGTCTCGCCGCGTCCGAATATCTTGCTCCACGGCGTCCTTGATTGCCGACAGAAGCCGGTCTTCGTCGACCGGTTTTTCGAGAAAATCCACAGCGCCACTCTTTAGTGCCTTGACGCTGGACGGAACGTTACCGTGCCCAGTAAGAAAGACGATTGGCAGGTCGATATCCGCCGCGGCCATGTCCTGCTGCAATTCGAGACCCGTCGACCCGGGCATGCTGAGGTCCAACACCATGCAGCCGGGTCCATCCGGGTGCTCCCGTTCCAAGAATTCCTTGGCTGAAGCGAAAGTCTCTGCGTGGAGGCCGGCTGAGCGCATCAGTCGTGACAAGGCGGTACGAACCGACTGGTCGTCGTCCACAATAAACACGGTGGCGCCCTCCGACGTCACGAGTCCTCGCCGCCCGCCGGCAACGTGATGTGAAGTGTCGCTCCGCCGTCGGGGTTGTGAACCGCTTCCAGTCGGCCGCCGTGGGCATCGATGATCGACCGGCTGATCGGGAGGCCCATTCCCAAACCGTTGGCCTTGGTGGTCACGAACGGCTCGAATACGTTGTCGGGGCGTCCCGGGTGGAATCCGGGACCGGTGTCGGACACGGTGATTTCGGCGGAGCCCGCGTCTCCGATGAATGTGCGAACGACCAATTCGCGGCGGTCGATCTCACTCGAGGTCATGGCCTCGAACGCGTTGACCATGAGGTTGAGAATGACTTGCTCCAGCTGTGTGCGGTCGCCGGAGGTGGTTGGAAGTTCGTCGGCGAGATCCAGTGTCACAGTTACCTGACGGCTCACGGCGTCGCTGTGCAACAACCCAGCCACGTTACTGACGGCCTCGTTCACGTCGACGGGTTCGCGCTGGAGCTGCCGTTTGATCAGGAGGTCGCGCATGCGGCGAATCACGTTGCCGGCCCGTTTCGCGTCACTGGTAATATCCGTCAACGCATCGATCGCCTCTTCGGTGTTCGGCCGATCCGCCGCAAGGAACCGGCGGGCGGCTTGCGAGTTGGCCGCGATGGCGGAGAGCGGCTGGTTCAACTCGTGGGCCACCGACGTGGCCAGCTCTCCCATCGTTGCGACGCGCAACACATGAGCCAGCTCGTCTCTGTTCCGACGTACCTCCTCCTCGGTTCGGACCTGCTCCGTGATGTCGCGGACCAAGGCGAAGAAACCAAGTACTTCGGCGTCCTCGTTGATGTGCGGCACGTAGGTCGCGTGTACTTGTCGCTGTTTGCCGTTGGGAAACGGCACGTATGCTTCAAACGTGACCGTTTGACCACTCAACGCGGTTTCGGCCTTTGGGTCCAATTGTTTGATATGCCTCATCACCTACGACCTCTCTGATCGTGCGTCCAACGATTTCGCTCGGTGGGATCCCGAACCATTCCTGGTATACTCGGTTACCGAACCGTACCGCTGTTCGACGTCCACGTAGGCGATCAACGCCGGAAGCGAGTCGGCCAATTCTGCAAAGCGGGATTCACTGCGGGCCAGTGCAGCCTCGGCCTCCTTCCGGTGGGTCACGTCGATGAGGAATCCACGGAGCACGGCGGGCTCGCCGTTCTCCATCTCCACGCTCACGATATCGCTGATCCAAACGGTCGTTCCGTCGGCCCGGATCATGCGATACTCGAACTCGTAGTCGTTGCCTTCGCGGGAGAGCCGCTCGCAGGTGGACACGGCGGCATCCCAGTCGTCGGGGTAAACGCGGTCGACCCAGAAGGTGTCCCCGTACCAATCTTCTACGGGATAACCGAGGAGGTCGGCCGCCTGAGGTCCGACGTAGTTGAACAGCCAGGTGCGGGCGTCGGCCTCCCACGGCACCAATGGGGTCGATTCCAAGAGGATCCGATAGCGATCCTCGGTAGTGTCGATACTGGTTTTGCCGCTCATAGCTTGGAAGTGAATCGGCCTCGTCAGCGTTGCATCAAGAAAAATGAGTCCGGCCAATGTACGAGGGTGGGAACGGCGGTTCAAGGAGTGTCTAACTTGCGGCGTTGCAATTCGAAACATCAAGGAGGTTCAGGGGGCAGCCGGTTGGGGCCGAAGGAGGTGCCTCGTGTGGTGTATTTAAGGAATTGAATTCAGCGGCGTCGGCCGGCGGCGCCCGGCGCCGCTCCGCTGGTAGTTGCGGGTGCGCGTCGTGCCGCGGTCCCGAGCTTGCCGGTTGCGTAGCTAGGCCGCCCGGTAACCTACCGGGGCTTTGGTCTTGCGGCTCGGTGCTTGGAGGCCAGCAACGCTATCGGCGAATGGCGTACGAAAGTCGAAAGTAGAAGACGAAAGATTGCGGATCGAAGTCCGTTGAGAACCCGTCGGGGGTGGTACCCGCCACGTAGCGCAGCTCTCCGCCAATGCGGAAGTAGCGCAGCGGCAGCGTGATGATGACTCCCGGGGCTATGAGAGGTTCCGTTGCCGTGGTCTCCGTTGCAACACCCGGGCCGCTCAACGGCCCCACGGTAATGACTTGCTTGAAACTTGCCCAGCCGACGTACACAACCGGACGGATCTCGACATCCGCGGGAAGAAAACGCACGCCAACGTCGCCACCCCACATCGTGGCATTGTTGTCCTCCACGCGGAAGTTGTTTCCCCCCAGACTGCGGGTGAAGTCTCCCCAAGTGTTGAAGTACCGCGGCGAGAGCGTGAGGTGGGAACCGATCAGCAGGGTCGCCTCGCCGCCCACACCCCAGCGGAACGGGCGGGCCACGCCGCGGCCGCCGAACACCGAGAGCTCGGCGCCGACCACCTGAGCGTCCGCACTCGGGATTGTCAGCGTCGTTGAGACCAGCGCTGCCAGGCGGAACGCGCGTGGGTACATGATCGATTTTTCTCCCTTGTTGGTGGCATGACGACGGCTGAAGCCGAACCTCGTGTGGGTATTTAACCGCATGCGTTCGTACGAGCCTATTGGACCAAGGTCCCATGCCCGGTGGTTTTTCCGGCGGTAGACTGACAGTCGTGAAGCCTGCGTCTACGAACCAAAGTCCAATATCGGTCGTGGGCTCCGTCTTTCAGTTTTATGACGGTGCCATCCTGTACCCGTGGCACGGATCCAAATCGGCTGCGCGTGATTCCCCCAACGGGTCTCGAAGCCAAGCTCGACGAAAAAAACTGGAGCGACAAATGAACTCACACATGTGTAAAGTCTTTTCGGCTGGAATCCTCGTTGCGGCAACCGGCTGCGCTGCGACACCCCCGCCCACCCTGCAGACCGGGCCCGACGCGGAGGTCACCGTCGACGGGCTGGTGCGGGTCGATAACGCGGTAGTGCCCGTTGCCTACCGCAAACCCGACATGGACCTTACCCCGTACACCCGTTTCATGCTGGATCCGGTGGAGGTCGCCTATCAGAAGGATCCCGGCAATCGCAGGCGATCCGGGGTCGCTGGAGCCGACGACAA
>JADFPO010000136.1 GCA_022562295.1 Gemmatimonadota bacterium | reverse complement strand
CAGGAGCGGAATGCCGAGTTCGCGCGGTTCACCGCACCTCGCGGCTGCTGCGGCGGTGCCCGGCAGCGAATAGAGGTCCGCCAGGGTTGTGTTGACGATGTATCCCAGGTCGCCGAGGGACTCGACGGTCACCGCGCTCAACGGGTTGACGGTGTCGATGAAACCCGTCATCACCTCAGTCTCGAACACCGACTCCCGCCAGTGCGAATCTCGTGTTCCGGCTCCGCCCTGAGTATTTTCGACGGGCACCTTCGCTCCGGACGAAAAGCTGTCCCCGCCTGCCGCGTTAAACGCGGTGATGCTGAGGGGCCCGGTAAAGTGGGTGTCGGCGCCCTGACTGGTCGGCAAGGAGGGGTTGACCAGCAAGCCAAAGTCATCCCACAGGGTCCCGACGCCGAGCACGTGACCCATTTCGTGAATGACAACGTCCAAGAGTCTGCCATCGGTCTCGAGTCGCGGGAGATCGTCAATATCGAATCGTATGGTCCCTACGACGGTTAGCATGTTCCCGTCGCGAAGAAAGCAGGGACCGGCAGATCCCAAGATGTTCCCCGGTCCATCGATCTCTTCGAGTTGCACGAAGATACGGACATCGTCGATGACGTCGTCGAGCCCCGGGTGCCGAATGCCACAGGCCATTGCCAACGCTGCCGAGTCCACGGGATTTGCGGCGAACGAGACGTCGGCTAAATCCCCGATGATGAGCTGTTCCCATCGGATGGTGGCGTCGGCGAGGGCGTGCGTGATGCCGGCTCCCCCGCCGCCACCGAGTCGTACGATCTCGATGTCGTACACCGAGGCGAGCCCGGTCGCGTTGAACGTCAGCGTAGCGATACCGGACACGAGCGCATCGACGCTGTTGGTTCCCTCCGCTGGCCCCATGGTCCAGGTCTCGGCCGCCGCGATCCCCGCGCCATCGGAGATCGCCGGCGATCCGGTAATCGTCCCGCCGCCGCTGGTTACGCTGAACACCACTGACACGCCCGGAACAGGATTGTCGAACTGATCCTGGACGAGAACGGCCGGCGGAGCCGGGACCGGCTTGCCGACCGCGCCAAATTGACCGTCGCCGGCAACGGCCTGAAGCGAGGCCGGAACATCCGGGGTCCCCTCGGCCGTGAACGCGACGGTTCCCAGTGCCGCCAACGACGCCTCGAGCGTGTTGGCGCCGGTGCCGGTTCCTACGGTCCACTCCACGCCGGCAAGGCCAGCAGCGTCCGTGTTCACCGAGTTGGCCCCGATCGTGCCACCGCCTGAGATAACGGTGAAGGCGACCGGAACGTCCGCCACCGGCAGCCCGAGACCGTCGGTAACCAGGACCTGCGGTTGACTCGGCAGTAGCCGGCCTACGGTCGTGGTCTGGCCGTCGCCCGCCGCGAGGGCCACCGCAACCGGCCCCGGCACGCCGGTGCCCTCGAAGGTCGCGGTCGCTTCGCCGGCAGTAACCAAGAGGGTGTTGGGTCCGGGCGCGCCTCCCAGCGTCCAGCTTCCGACATCGGCTTCGCCATTGCCATCAGTAGTGGCAGTCGCAGCGCCAACCGACCCGCCACCGGTCGCCGCGGTGAAGGTGATCTGGAGATCCGTCACCACATTGCCGAACTGGTCGGTGACGCGAACCGCAGGCACCACTGGAACCGGGAGGCCCGCCGTGACCGTTTGCCCGTCGCCCAAGAGCTTTTCCACGATGCCGGCAGGTCCCACGAAACCCCGCGCAATGAACACCGCCCGCGCCGTCGCCCCCGGTGCAGTGGCATTTAGCACGTTCTGCCCCACTTCCGTCCCGAGCGTCCAGCTCGTGACCGCCGCAATTCCCTCGGCGTTGCTGGTCGCCTCAGCGCCGGTAAGAGTGCCGCCGCCGTCAGTCACGACGAAGGTGACGACTACCCCGGGGATCGGTCTCCCGTCGTCCGAGAGAGCCCGCACGGCGGGTGGTGTGGGAACCGCGGTTCCGGCCGACACTTCCTGGTTGTTGCCCGCAGCAACTTCAATGCGGCCGAGGTCCTCGGGGCCCAGCGAATCGCCGCAGCTCCCGGAAGCGAGAAGGCCCGCCGTCACCAAAGCACCGCGGACCGACAAAAACTGATAAAGGCGCATTATATAAGGAAAAAGGGTTGCCTAAGAAACGCCAAGGACCTTTCTCGCCCCTCGGCAAGTCCTGATCTCTCGGCCCTGTCCGCCCGTAGATTATATCGGACCCGCGGGGCCCACTCTCCTCATCGTCACGGAGTCATGGATGGACTGGTTACGCCGAGATTTCGCGTTTGCTCTCCGACTGCTTCGCGTGCGTTGGGGGGTTTCCAGCGTGGCGATCCTGGTGCTGGCCCTCGGCATCAGCCTGACAGCCACGATGTATGCCATCATCGAGGGCATCGTGTTAAGCGGCCCGGATTACCCGAATCTGGAAAGGATTCTTTCCCTCCGGACCACCATTCCCCAAAGGCAATTCGACCAGGCCGTGCGGTTGCACGATTACCTGGATTGGCGCGAGCAGCAGACCGTCTTCGACGAGATGGGGGCGTATTATACGTCGCCGGCCAACCTCTCCCTCCCGGGAGAGCCCGCCCACAGCTATTCGGGCGTTCACCTGTCCGCCAGCACGTTTGCCATGCTGGGGCAACAGGCCATGATGGGTCGCACGTTCCTGCCGGAAGAAGATTTCGCTACTGCAGGACCCATCATTGTGCTGGGCCATCACGTCTGGGAGAATCGCTACGATAGGGATCCCCAGATTGTCGGTAAGACGATTCGGGTGAACGCACGCCCGACGACCGTGGTGGGTGTCATGCCGCCGGATTTCCGGTTTCCCGAGCTCCATGACGTGTGGATGCCCTTGGAATTGGACCCCGGCACGCTGGAACGGCGCGAGGGTCCGCGTCTGGTCGTGCTGGGGTTGTTGAAGGAGGGCACCGCGCAAACCGCGGCTCAGGCCCAGCTCGTGACGATCGCCCAAAGGCTCGAGGAACAGTATCCCGTGGCCAACCGTGAGATCCATCCGATCACCGAGGTGTGGATGGACGAGCCCTTCATCGACGACGAAACGAGGGGCCTGTTGTACACGATGTTCACCGCCGTGTTCGGGGTGCTGCTCATCGCCTGTGCCAATGTGGCGAATCTGCAGTTCTCCCTCACCATAGCTCGCGGCAAGGAACTCGCGGTACGGACCGCCTTGGGGGCGTCGCGCAATCGCGTGCTGCGCCAGCTCTTGAGTGAGACCCTGGTGCTGGCGTTCGGTGGAGCGGTGGTGGGGCTGGTGCTCACCAAGTTCTCCCTCGACCTGTTCGCGCGGGTGGTGGCGCCTCTCGGCATTCCACCCTGGATGACGTTCGATTTGAGTCCCGACGTGTTCGTTTTCGTCTTGGGCATCACGTTCTTCGTCGCCTTGGCGTCGGGCATGCTCCCGGCCCTCCACGCCACGCGCGTCGACGTCAACAGCATTCTCAAGGATCAGATCCGCGGCTCGGGCGGCGGCGTGAGTCGATGGTCGGCGAGCTTGGTGGTGTTGGAGGTCGCGCTCTCGTGCGCGTTGCTCGTGGGCGCCGGACTCACGATCCGCAGCACCCTCGAGCTCGGCAGCGCCGACTACGGGCTGGACAGGGAGAACATCATGACGGCGCGACTCGGGCTGCCCGAGGAAACGTATCCCGACTCGACGAGCCGGCAGGTGGTGACCGATCGGTTCCAGCGGGAGTTGGAAGCCATTCCCGGGGTGCGCGAGGTCGCGATCACGTCCAACCTGCCGATCCTGGGCACGGGGCTCTACTTCTACGGCGTGGGGGACGGGGACTACGCCGACGACTCCGAGTACCCGTTCGGTGGATACACCCGCGTCTCATCGTCGTTTTTCGACCTCATCGGCGTTCCCATAGTAGCCGGCCGCGGTTTCCGCGACACGGATGCCTTGGGCGCCGGGCTGGTGGTGATCGTCGACGAGCGATTCGCGGCCAAGAACTGGCCGGGAGAGGAACCGATCGGCAAGCAGCTGCGCTTCGGCCGGTCCACGTCCGAGAATCCCTGGCTCACGGTCGTGGGCGTGGTTCGCGATTTCCAGATGTCGCCGGCGCTGGACTTCGCCGCCGCGCCCCCGGAGGGCATGTTCGTGCCCATAGCCCAGCAACCAAGCGGCGGGTTCTCCATCATGCTGCGGACCGCCGGAGCCCCGCTCGACGTGACGGCACGCGTGCGCGAGCTGGTGACGCGCATCGATCCGGACATTCCCATGTCCCAGGTGAACACGCTGACCGGTCGGGTGGAGGAATCAAACCTGGACGAACTCATCTTGAGCGGCATGTTCTCGATCTTCGGCGTCGTGGCCTTGATCTTGGCGTCCATCGGCCTCTACGCTGTGATGGCCTTTTCGGTCAGCCGACGGACCGCCGAAGTCGGCATTCGTATGGCCTTGGGGGCCACTGGCGGCCGGATCATCGGCCTCCTCGTGCGGCAGGGCGCCCGGCCGCTGGGAATTGGCATCGCCATCGGGCTCGTGCTGGCGTGGTTCCTGGGAAAGGCCTTGGCCACTGTGCTGTTCCGTGTGGGGGCCTTCGATCTGCTGACCTTCACGATGATCCCTCTCTTGCTCCTCGGGGTCAGCGCCGTTGCGCTGTTGGTGCCCGCGAAACGGGCCGCCTCTGTGGCCCCGGTGATTGCGCTCCGAGCAGAGTAGGCTTGCACCTTCATAGCGCGATCCGGCTACCGGATAGGTTGGATGGTCAATCCGCGTCCAAAAATCAATCCGCGGCAGCATTTCCTTTTCTCCGCTGCAAACGCCGCGATAGCTCAAGACATCTCCTATTGCTGTGATGCGTTCAGCGCTGCCAGGAACGCCTCCCCGTACCTATCCAACTTGGCCGGTCCAACCCCCGATACCTCGAGCAACTCCGCCTTCGTACTCGGCATCCGGTCGATCATGTTCCACAACACCTGATCACCAAAGACGATGTAGGCGGGAACCCTCTGTTGATCCGCCAGCATCTTTCGCAACGCTCGGAGGCGCTGAAAGGCGGGGTCGGAAGGCGAACGCTCCGACGCATCGACGTTACCCGTCATCGCAGAGGTCCGCCGACGTCTCCCGGATCTCTTGGTCTCCAACGCTACCTGGGTTAAGAGATCCGAGGTGGGAACGCCGGAACATATGTCGCACGATTCGCCGCACGACTCGATCGTCTCGTCGAAGTAGGCCAGGATCCGTTTGTGCCGGCATGCGGACGAATCGGCCAGCTCGAACATGCGCACCATGGCCTGCTTCTTCTCTCGTCGCAGCTGTTCGTCCTCGATCTCGGCGAGGAACCGCTCCCTCGCGATGACGTCGGCCCACGAGTAGAACAAGAAACATTCACTCGGCAGACCGTCGCGCCCGGCGCGGCCGATCTCCTGGTACCACGACTCGATATTCGGGGGCATGTCCCGATGGATTACGAACCGCACGTTGGACTTGTCGATGCCCATGCCGAACGCGACCGTAGCCACGATCACGTCGGCATCATCCCGGGCGAACGCGTCTTGCTGCCGAGTTCGCTCGACTTTCTCCATGCCGGCATGGTACGGGACCGCACGCACTCCCTGCCGGCGGAGATAGTCTACCGTTTGCTCGACCGTCTTTCGCGACAGACAGTATACGATGCCGCTCTCACCCGAATGACGGCGGATGAGTGTGAGGATCTCTCTCCGGGTGTTTCCCTCGCCTTTCTTGCGACAACGAATGAAGAGATTCGGCCGGAAGAACGATCCCTTGTATCCCCCGGGGCGGCGCATGCCGAGTTGCCGAATGATGTCACGCGCGACGCGCTTCGTGGCCGTGGCCGTTAAGGCGAGGATGGGGATGTCGTTCAGGTGCTGCTTGAGACCGCGGAGTCTGCGGTAGGCCGGCCTGAAATCGTGGCCCCATTGAGAGATGCAGTGCGCCTCATCCACCACCAGCACGGAAATGGGACAATCCGACAGCACTTCTCTCAACCGTCCGTCGAGTGCCTCGGGCGCGATGTACACCACTTCGTACTCGCCCCGTTGGAGTGAGTGCAGCTTTTCCAACCACTCCTGTTGCCCTAGCGAGGAGTTGATGGCGGCGGCGGTAAAGCCGAGCGACGTGAGCGCATCGACCTGATCCTTCATCAGGCTGATCAGTGGAGACAGTACCAGGACCGTTCCCGGGAGGATGCGTGCAGGAATCTGGAAGGTGAGCGATTTGCCCGCACCGGTCGGCATGACGGCTAGGCAGTCTCTTCCTTCGAGGACGGTCTCGATGACCTCCTGTTGTCCCGGCCGGAATGTGTCGTACCCGAAGACGTTGTTCAAAACGTCGGTGGGGGTGCTGATTTCCGGCGTGGCTGGGCCTGGCGTCATGTGAGCAAAGTAACCGGCCGGACCCGCAGTCGGCATAACCGAACTCGCGCGCCATGGCGCGAAAGAATGCAGGGCAGGCAGGAGGCTAGGTTGTTGTTGGCGCTGACCCCTCACTCCCCACTCCCCACTCCCCCCAGGTAGGGGCCGTAGAGTCCAACGGCGGCTAGGAGCAGTGCAACGGCGGCCGCCACCTCGAGGAGCACGCCGGTGAATTTGAGTCGGCTCATCGAGTCGTCGATGATGCTCTCCATCTCCCGCACATTCGCCAGCGGGACCGACGGCTCCACCTCCTGGGTGTTTGGACCGCCACGATGGACGGCACTGTCATCAACGGCGAGGACGGAACCGGCCAGACGACGGTCATCACCCTCACGCTCGCACAGTCGGGCACTGAGGTGACCGGCACCGGAGCCTTCACGGACACCTTGGATCGATCGGGTTCGAACGCAGTCTCGGGGACGCTCGTCGGCAACATCCTCAGCATCACTTTCGCCGACTTCGACCAGCAGTGCGGCGGCCGCATGTTCACGAACACCGCCACCGTGACCAGCACGACGAGCGGGAGCACGATGTCCATCAGCTTCTCGGCGAGCGCGATGAGTGTCTGCCCGGCGATCTCCGGCACGCTCACCTACACGAAGCAGTAGGGCCGCGGAGGCCCGCGGATTGAGTGCGGAAGCCCGCGGATCGTCGCCGCTGACGAGCGCGAGATCATCTCGTGCTCCAAGATCGACAGTCCGCGGGATTCCGCACCCAGTCCGCGTTCATCAGCGGCGACGTAATGTGATTGGCGACACGGCGCATTTCAGAATCAAGGGACACGTTCTAGCACCGTTGTTTTCACGTTTCTAGAACGGCGAGGGTCGTCGCAGATCCCGCCAACGCGAGGAATGCCCCATGTTGGAGAAACCCGCTCGACAATTCGCGGCCGCTCTGCTGGCCACCGGACTCGCCCTCGGGTGCAGCGATAGTGCCGGTCCCGACAACGATACGCTCTCGGATGGCGAGGTCTCACAGGTTAGCGCACAAGTGTTTGCTGTGACCATGGCCGCGCTCAACTCCCCAACCACGAATGGCAGCCCCGTGTTGGCTTCGAGTCTCGCCAGTTCCGTCGAGGCTGCCAACGGCCTCGCGTCGGTCCCAATAAACTTCCAATACAGCTCCACGCACTCATGCCCCGTGGGAGGACGCGCTGGCGCGAACGGGAGTCTCACGGGAAGCATCGACAACCAGACCGGTGACGGCGTGCTCTGGCTGCAGATCGTCTTCACCTATACGGACTGTGCGTTCTCTGTCGGCACGCGAAGCGTGACCATCAATGGGAATCCGTCTCTTACGCTGAATGGCACCTTCACTTTCCTGGGTGGGCAGCCCGCAACGCAGCAGACACTTAGTCTGAGCGGTGCGCTGAGCACGAGCGTAATACCGTTCTGCGCCATCAGCCTCACGTTCACCGTGGTAACCGCAGGGAACGGCACCTCGACGGTGAGTGGCACCGTGTGTGGGAGGCAGGTGAATTCCTAGACCGGCGGTAGGCCAGCGCCTTTCCTTACTCACGCCGCGACACAAGAGAGCCCAGCGTCGAAAACCGACGCTGGGCTCTAGCTTGTCTAAAACGGGATCTGTCCCGGAGCACCGCGCGGTTGACTTCGAAACCAGAGGAGCGCGGCACGGGTCAGCCTGGCGGTCAGGAATAGCGCGGTAGCTATAGAACGAGGCACGGAAGACTCACAATTCGAGATACAAAGAAGACTCCAAGGTCTTCCGTGCACACGACGCCCAAACGGGTGCGTCAAGTTCGAACATGCATCCGCAGTAGGCGGAGTGTTGGGTCAACGCCGTGCTTGGTCTACGCGTAAGCAACCTAGCCGCATGACATGGCGGCTTCCGTACCAACATTGCCAGAAGTGGAAACCGATGATCGACATCAGAGTAGCAGCGACACTAGCGGCTGTCGCAGTAGCAGCCTTCGGTGCCGAGGCGGCCGGAACTTCGTCACGCCACGGACAAATCATTTCAACCGCGGTGCCTGGCAGTACGGATTCAACGAGATTGGTGTTGGCTTCAGAGGGTAACGAAGCGCGATACCGCGTCCGAGAGCGAATCGCCCGCCTCGAATTTCCCAGCGATGCGGTAGGGGCCACCAACGACCTCACGGGTGCCCTGGTGTTGGATGAATACGGCAAGGTTGTCGCGGCCGAATCGAAATTCGTGGTGGATCTCCGTACGCTCAAGAGCGGTCGGGACCGGCGGGACCGCTACTTACAGCGCCGCACCCTCGAGACGGAGCTGTATCCCACAATCGAGCTGGTTCTCACAGCACTCCCTGGGCTGCTGTTCCCACTGCCCGAATCTGGGGCCTTTTCGTTCGAGCTGGTTGGGGACATGACACTCCACGGAGTAACGAGGCGGATTGGTTGGCACGTAGCTGCTGAAGCAAAGGACGGCGGGTTTTACGGAATGGCCACGACTAGTTTCACATTCGATATGTTCGAACTGACCCAGCCACGTATGGCGATGCTGTTGAGCGTGGCGGATACGATTCGGCTGGAGTACGATTTCCGCCTGATTCCAGATCGATCGAGCGGATCCTAAGCCTGGACGCCGCCAAGGTCCCTCATCCGTGCCACGAAGACGGGTGATGCATGGTAGAAGACAAGAATCGTTCGCGAATGAGGTCCCGGCATGGGTAGGCGGCGGTATGCCAAGCCAAAGCCATCGGGTCCTATCGCCACTCTCCATGGCGCCGCGCTCGACGACAAG
>JADFPO010000135.1 GCA_022562295.1 Gemmatimonadota bacterium | reverse complement strand
GGTGTTCGGTGTTCTCACGCAACTCGGATGCCACGCGATCAAGCACTGACCCGATAATTGAGACCGGCGTAGAACCGTCCCCCAGCCTGCCCATTCCTGCGGCGAGTTCTTCTATGCTGTCGCCATGTTGTAAAGCGCGGGAGAGCAGCACCCCGAGGTCGGCAAGTAGCCCGTCAACGTCGCTGCCGGATTTTGCTCCAGAGAGAAATACCTCGGCGGGACGCCCATCCTGGTAGAGCCCGACGCATAGATCATACCGCGTGCCCTGGTGTTCCAGGCCCAACAGGACAGATTGGCGCCGGTCAGGAAGATAACGGGTACTTGGCTGGACCGTTTGATCATTTCGCAGACTTCAAACCCGTCCACCCCGGGCATGTTGACGTCGAGTATGATCAAGTCCGCGCCGCGTTCGTCAAAAAGCGCAATGGCCTCCAGGCCATCAGCCGCGGTGGACACACAAAAACCCTCCGCTTGCAAGCGATCACGCCGCGCCCTGCGGATCGACGGATTCCTCAGCCCGGGAGCCGTCCGAGTCGAAGGAACCTGCACCCTTCGCACGCGCCAGGTATCGCCGGACACACTCGAGGTGATGGGCTTCAAGCTGCGCCCGGACGTGGCCATTCCGGATCAGCTGCGGTACGTTTTCGAGGCCGCGCATCCGTCCTCGGCATTCGACACGTTGTTGTTCACTGTTGGAACCGTGCCGTCGGTAGAAGGCCTCGAACCGGTCCTCCCGCAGGTTCGCTGGCACGGCATTACCCGGGTGGGTCCCGACAGCATCGCGCTCGCGGCGGGCGAAGATTTGCTCGTTCGGACCGGAACCCCGGATGCGTTGAGCACCGACACACCGGCGGATCTAGAGAGTTGGACGCTCGAGGTAATCGGGGATACCTCCTCGATAATGCTTTCGGCCGCCGGTTTTCCCCCGGACACCCTCATCTTCCCCGCCGGGCTGTTTCCAACGGCGGACACCGGCCGCCTGATCGTCCAGCTCAGTTACGACCGTTTCGCGACCCCGAGTTTTCAGGACCTGTCGACACAGCCGTCCTACCGCGCGATCTACATCCTCGAGGTGGTGCTCCGGTGGGTCGTGCAGATCGATGGCCCAGCCGGACCCGCCGAGGAGCCTGCACTCGTGCCCGAGGGATCGCCTCCGGAGAGCCAACCAGGGTGACCGCTCCAGAACGTCGATCCCGCCGTCACGCTTCGACGGAACAAACGGCACCTCGATACCACTTTCTCACGAAACCCCGGTCGGCTTGTAGCCCGGGCCCCGGATCGGCTTGCCGGGGCGGGCGCCCGTGTGCTCACCGCCGTCAATGACAGCGACGCCGTTTACGAACACATAGGGAATCCCCTCGGGGTACGACTTCGGATTCTCGAAGGAATTGGTACCGCGCACCGTGGCCGGATCGAACACGGTGATGTCCGCAACGAAGCCCTCGCGCACCTGCCCGCGATTGCGCAGGCCGAGTATCTGCGCCGGCAGCGAGGTCATCTTGCGGATGGCTTCTTCTAACGTCAGGACTCCTTCGTCCCGCACGTAGTGGCCGAGCACGCGGGGAAACGTGCTGTAGTTGCGCGGATGTGGCAGTCCGGGTGCTTCCAGGTTGATGGCCGACCCGTCGCTGGCATGAGTAACCCATGGCTGCCGCATGATGAGGCGTACGTCCTCTTCGGACATCGTGTGAAATACCCCGCTGATGCTGCCGCGCTCCTGTGCCATCAAGTCGAGCACCGCGTCGGCCGGATCGGCATCCCCGCGCTCGCGTGCGATGTCCGCCACCGACATGCCCTGGTACTTCTGGTTCGCCGGGGTTCCAGACCGAGCGAGTACGATCCCCTCCCACCACCCATGCTCCTTGGCCCACGCGATGAAGTCGGGATCGTTCTTGATGCGCTCGCGGAGTGAGGGGTCGCGCAGCCGCTCGGCGAACCTGTCGGGTCCCCCCTCCCTCACCCAACGCGGAAAGAACGCACTCCAACCGTGAAACATGGCCGTGTACGGATACTGATTGGCGGTGATGTCGAGGCCGCGCGCTCGGGCCTCTTCGATTTGGCGAATGCTCGCGTCGATGGTACCCCAGTTGTCACGCGCCCGCATCTTGAAATGAAACAGGTGTACGGCAATGTTCGCCTCTTCGGCCACGCGGATCGCGAAATCGATCTCCTTCTCCTGCTCGTACCCTTCGCTGCCGTGGTGTGACGTGTAGTTGCCACCGTAGGAGGACACGACCTTCGCCAGCGCCATCACCTCTTCCGGATGCAACGGACCGCCGCTGCCGAAGCGCGTCACCAGGCCCCACGCGCCCTCTTCCATCGACCGAGCCGTGAGTTGCTTCATGCGCTCCAGCTGTTCGGGCGTTGCATCGCTCTCGTCGAACCCCTTCACCACGCGTCGAACCTGATGGTAAGAAACGTGTGAGATGAGATTCATCGAGATCGTCTGTTGCTCCAACTTCTCGAAGTAGCCGGTGAAGGTGGTCCAGTCTCGCAGGCCACCGCGGCGGCCCTCGTTTGCCGGGAGACCATCCCGCGGCGCCGCCGAGCCGGACTCGCCCGTGATGTCCAGCGTCACTCCTTGCCGCACCTTGCTCTGAGCGTCTCCGTCGTTGAGCAACGCGTTGTCCGAGTGTGTGTGCAGATCGATGAATCCCGGGGCGACGACCAGGCCGGTCGCGTCGATCACGCGCGTGGCGTCAGCGTCGGCAAGCCGACCCACCGCCACTATTTGATCTCCCCGAATGCCCACGTCGCCGTAAAACCACGGGTTGCCGGTGCCGTCGACGATGCGGCCGCCGCGAATCAAGATGTCGAAGGTAGTCGTTTGATTCGTTTGGGCTGTCAGGTCGGCGACCGCGCCCTGGGCTGTCATCGCTAGCGCTGCGACGAGGCATTCAAATCTCAAGGACATGAGCAACCTCCCTCGAAATAATTAGACATCAGCAGGCAGCGTTATCGTGGGTGCCGCGCTGAAGGGCGCGCTCGGCTAGGCAAGAATCCGTCCTTACAGGACGGGCGTCTTGCAATGAGCAGCTGAGCGCTGGCTCCGCAGCCCACGACCGCAAATAAACAGAGAGACGGCCCACTCGACGCCTGTACGCGTGCCGTAAATCTACGTCGGACAAAGGATGCATTGAAGTATCCATGATCCTTAGTTCGGAAAATTTGTGCACCGTTGCCATCCCACCGGCACCCAATTCGCGCTCGATGGTGTACCGATCGGACAGCGCACTCCGCAATCGATCTACAATGTCGTCCATGAATCACATGGGGTTTGCCCGTCTACTCGCCTACCCCCCTGCTCGCCTGCTCGCCTAACATACGGCTATGGCGCTGGATCGACTAGGACCGAATCACCCTCCCAGTATCATGGATTTAGGGCCTACTTACCCTCAGATGCGAAGTCCGTCAACCCAATCGTCGTAGCTTCAAACGATGCGCGGATCTTTCGGTCGGCCGTTACCAACGGCACCTGGAGTTCTTGCCCCAGGGCAACGAACTCGCAGTCGTACGCCGAGCACTCGGACTCCGCAGCCAAGCGTAAGACCTTTGCGGAGTCGGCCTCGTATTCCCCACCATCCATGAGGTCACAGGCGAGGTCCATCAATTCAATCGCGTCACCCACTTGCAGATGACCCCGCCGGAGCGACGTCGTTAAGATGTTGCGGAATTCACTTCGCCAAAGGAGCGGGGCGACCCAGGCAGGGTCTTGCTCATAGACCCGCCTCGCCGCGTCCGTGTGCGTTCCAGGTAGGAAGAGATACGCTATGACATTCGTATCGACGACGATCACCGCCGACCGTAGTTCTTCGCAGCATTGAGCCCCGCCTGCGTGTATGCTGGCATGCGTAACCGCTCACGCACGGCGTCGGCCCGTGCAAGTATGCTCGGCGGGTCCACACGCCTGCCGCGCAACGTCTGCTCGAGGCACACGAGCAATTCGCTGTTGATGCTGCGTCGGTTTTCGGCAGCGCGTTCCTTGAGGCCGGCGTACAAGTCGTCCGGAATGCCCTTGATGGTGAAATTCACCATGAATACTTCCAATATGGAACCATTTTGAAACTACGGTCAGGCGGTCGACGCGTCAAGGAAGGCACCGCGCGGGACGCTCACTACTCACGACTCATTACTCCCGACTCCCCACCATATACCCGTAATCCCCCGGCTGGACGACGTTGTTGGTAAGATGCGAGAGAATCATGACCCCGTTCGGCACTGGGTTTCGTATCTCCTCCAACACAGCGAACGTGTACGGGCTCACGACGCGTCCGAGCAGTGCCCCTTCTTCGATGCGCTCTCCAAGCGGGGGGGCCTGTGTTTCGAGGATTCCCCCAACGTGCGGACGAACGGTGACGATCTCGTTGACGACGATTTGGTCTGGGGGTGGCTTCGGTGGCTCTTCGAGAACGGCCAAGACCCGCAGCACGTTGGTAACGCCCTCAACGCCACGTTCGATGTACGGCGTCTGGTCGATGAGCCCACCACCCAATTCCACCACCACCGATGGCACATCGCGATTTTCCGTCACCGTCACGGAAGTACCGTGAAACATCGTGCCGCTCTTGGCCGGATCGGGACGATACAGCACCCGCGATCCAATGGCGCGAGACAGATCCTCTCTATTCCTTATATAGACGTAGTCGACGGTCGGGCGGTCGCCACCAGAATGGAGGTCGATCAACACATCGATCTTCGTGAGGAACTCTTCGGTGATTACGGCGGCGAGTTGTTCGGAAACCCACCCGTCCCGATTTCCCGGGAACAGGCGGTTCAGGTTTTGATCGTCGAGGGGAGTGTGGCGGCTGTTCGCCTCAAACGCCAGCGGATTGGCAACCGGCAGGAGCAGCAACCGCCCACGAAAGTTTCCGTCCGCAAAACGGCGCGCCACTTCGAGCACGATTTGCGTGCCTGTTGGTTCGTTGCCGTGGATCGCGGCGCAGATACCCACGGTCGGCCCCGGGCCATGCTTGCCCTGTAGTTCGTGAAGGCAGAGAGCAACTTCCGCTCCGCTCGCCAACGTCGTGACCGCGACTCGGCGCTGTTCGCCGATGGTCACTCTTCAGCTTCCGGGCCCCCGCGAGAATCGATTCGTTCGCGCACCACGACCATCATCTCGTTAAACGCCGCCTCGAGTTCCCGCAAATGCTTATCGGCGTGTCGGAATCGCAGGCGGCGATCCATGTCACCGCGCTTGACATCCTCGAAGGCCCGTTTCAGCGGTACGAACGGCCCCGCCACTCGTGTGGTCGTGAAGATCGCGAGAGCCGTGACCGCCAACACGATTACAGGTACTCGGGTGAAAAGGAAGAACCAGACGTCGCCGTGCAACGATGGCGGCACAACGCTGCCCAGCATCATGGCGACTGTGATGACAGGTGCCGCCAGCACCACCACGAAGAACCAGATGGCAGAAAACGGCAAGACCGCTGGTAGGGTGTGCTTGAATCCGCTTCCCCGAATTTTCCTGTTCATCTCATCGTCTGCCTGCTTGGAAGTGAGACATCTCATTGCGACGCGGTTTAGGCTGCCACGTACGCTCTCCATAGTATCGGCCCGGCTCCGCCAGCGCTGAAACCGGGCCACTCCCCCAGCACCCCAACACGCGGGTCAGGCCCACCGATCACAGCCGACGGCTCACCGCCTTTGGATCCAACATGTCACGCAGTCCGTCGCCGAACAGGTTGAACCCCAACACCGTTATCATAATGCAGAGGCCCGGCACCGTTGACAACCAGACGTCGGTGCGCAAGAAACGCATCCCGTACGCCAGCGTCCATCCCCAGGTTGGCGTCGGCGGCTGTACACCGAAGCCGAGAAAACTCAGGCCAGACTCGGCGATGATCGCCGTGCCGATGCCGAGCGTGGCCAACACGATCACAGGACCGAGCGCGTTGGGCAGAATCTGACGCAGCAAGATCCTCACATCTCCCAAGCCCACGGCCCGCGCCGCCACGACATACTCTCGCTCCGATTCAACCAGCGTCACGGCTCGCACGATACGAGCATACTGTGTCCAGAACACGGCTATCAGCGCAATGGTCACGTTGCCGGCTCCAGGTCCCAACGCGGCGATCAAGGCGAGCGCCAAGATTATCGGAGGGAATCCCAAGAACAAATCCACGATCCGCATCAGCACGAGATCCAACCAACCCCGGTAGTAACCGGCCGCCAAGCCCACAAGCGTGCCGATCGCCGCCGCGACCGTGACCGACGTCAGACCAATCAGCAAGGAGATCCGCGCCCCGTACGCCACACGTGTCCACAGATCGCGGCCAAAGTTGTCGGTCCCCAACAGGTGTCCTGGTCCCGGCCCTGCGAGGCGGTTGGCCATATCCATTCGCTCCGGGTCGTACGCCGTGATCAGCGGCGCGAACGCAGCGATGAACAACATTGTCAGCACAATCGCCAAGCCGATCACGAGCGACGGGTGGCGTATGCCCCAGATGATCCGCTTATTCACCGTTGCCTACTCCAGTCGCACTCGCGGGTCGAGCGCGGCGTTCACCAGATCCACGATCAGATTCACAACCGCAAACATGGTGGCGAAAACCAGCACGATTCCCTGCACCAGCGGAATGTCGCGCTGTGAGATCGCCGTCACTGCCAGCTGACCCAATCCCGGCCAACCAAAAATACTTTCGGTGAGCACTGCTCCACCCAACAGCTCGCCGAATCGCAGTCCGATAATGTTCACCACGGGCAGGAGCGCGTTGCGGAGGCCGTGGGCAAAGACCACTCGCCAGGGAGCGACACCCTTGGCTCGGGCAGTACGCACATAATCCTGACTCAACGTTTCGAGCATCGACGCTCGCACGACCCGACTCACGACCGCGGCGCTGTACACTCCGAGCGTCATCGCCGGTAGTGCCAGATGTCGCACCGAGTCGACGAGCACTCCCCATCGCCCGGTGAGCGCAGCGCCCGCAGCGCTCAACAACGGCTCGCCTCGCCCGACGGCGGGCAGCCAGTTCAACTGGACCGCCAGCCAGAACATCAGCAAAATCCCGAGCCAAAAGACCGGCATGGATACGCCGATTTGGGCGCACAACATGCTCGCGGTATCCACGATAGATCCTCGCTTGACGGCGGCGAGTACGCCCAGCGCAAAGCCAATCGCAACCGCAAGAGCGAGTGCCGTCACCGCCACCTCGACGGTGGCCATCAACCGACTGCCGATCGCGACGATCACGGGCTCGCCGCGGAAGATCGAGTCGCCGAGATCTCCCTGGAGGAGGTTGGCGACGTAGAAGGCCAGTTGGACCGGCAGCGGGCGATCGAGACCGAGGGTCGTCCGAAGTGCTGCGACCGCCTCGGGGGTCGCGTCCTGTCCCAGCAGCACCACGGCCGGATCCCCGGGGATGATCTGCATGAGCGCGAAGACGACGACCACGATGCCGAAGAGCAGCGGCACGAGCAATGCGGTGCGTCTAAGCGTGTAATGCAACATGAGTGATTTGCGTGATCCGTTCCGCGATCGTGGATCGGAGATAGCCAACCCTCCATCTCGATGGCAGGATGTGTCCAGCCGCCGATCGCACCAGGCTCCCGACGCTCGATCTTGCGCTCGCTTTCGCCCGGAGTCAAACGAGGGTTAAGATCCAGGGTGCCGAGAATGACGCAAACTCAGCCGCGGGTCGCGGTCGTGGGGGGCGGAGTCATCGGCGTGTGCTGCGCCTATTTTCTCGCCAAACGCGGCGCCGCGGTTACTCTGCTCGAGCGCAACGACATCGCCAGCGGCGCGTCAGGCGGCAACGCCGGAACGATCGCCCCCGGCCACGGACCAATCAACAAACCCGGGCGACTCTGGCAGGCTCTCAAGCAAATGTTGGACCCCACGAGCCCGTTGTACATCGCGCCCCGGTTCGATCCGCAATTGGCGCGGTGGTTGTGGACCTTCAGCCGCTACTGCACGTCGGCTCACCTCCAATCGAGTCTCCCCATCATGGGCTCACTCGGTCACGCGACCCGGTCGCTGTTCGACCAGTTGGTGGAAGAGGAGGACCTCGATTGCGACTTCCGTACGACGGGCTATTACGACGTGTTTCGAACCTCCGCCGGCTTGGCAACGGCCAAGCACGAGGCATCGGCGATGCGCGCGGTGGGATTCCACCCCGAGAGTCTCAGTGGTGGTGCGCTGAGGGAGCGCGAGCCGGCTCTGAGGCAAGGGATAGCGGGCGGTGTGTTCTATCCGGAGGCCGCCACTCTCAATCCTCACCGGTTCGTACTCGAGTTGGCCGAGCGCGCGCGTCGGTACGGGGCAACGATCCGCACCGGTTCGGACGTGGACGGCGTGATGCCCGTGGTGGGGCGGGGGGTGCGATTGACGGGGTTACGGTTGAAGACCGGCGAAGTGGTGGAGGCGGATCACGTCGTTCTCGCCACGGGGGCGTACAGCCTGCACCTCGCGAGCCAGCTCGGCTGTCACCTCCCGATTCAGGCGGGAAAGGGCTACCACCGGGACAGGGACATCGGCTCCGGCGGAACGCCACCCCTCCGCGTGACGTGCATGCTTGGCGAGCACTCCGTGTTCTGCACCCCGATGGACGGATTCGTGCGCTATTCGGGGACCATGGAGTTCTCGGGTCTCAATCACGTCCTCAGGCGGCCCCGCTTGGAACAGCTCACTACCGCCGCCAAGATGTACTTCGACGGTGTGGGCGATGCACCATCCCGCTCGGAGTGGTGCGGTCTACGGCCTTGCACCCCCGACGGGCTTCCGATCGTGGGCCCAGTCCCCGGGCACGCCGACGTGTTCGTGGCCACCGGTCACGCGATGCTGGGCCTCACGTTGGGCCCCATAACAGGACGACTCATCTCGGAACTGGTTCTCGACAAACGACCCTCGATGGACATTCACGCGCTGCGTGTGGGACGGTTCTGACTTTCGGTAGCTATGCGGGCCGCAGGGCATCCCCCATTTAGGCACAGAGGACACCGAGCACACAGAGCCCCACCATCCCCAGTATTCGAACGGCGCGGCAGCCGGGAGCCTGTCTACGGAGTCAATGTGGCTCGGGTCAAGCTCCGCAACAGACCCCGCAGATTAGGCTCGAAGCCACGAATCCGGTGGCTGAAAAACACCTGATACCCCTGGTAGGAAATGATGTAATAGGGCACCTCGTCCGCGATGATGCGTGCGGCGTCGTGATAGGCCGAAGCCCGAGCCTC
>JADFPO010000003.1:70135-80842 GCA_022562295.1 Gemmatimonadota bacterium | reverse complement strand
CCCTGCCGAAGAAAGGAAGCATGTGATGTTCGCACAACGAATACACCTCGATGTCGCGCACCAGCACCATGCTTTCGTGCTCCTCCTCGAAGACCGCGTCGCCGACCACATCTTGCACACTCACACCGTACCCACACGTCAGGGACCGCAGCGAGTGTGCCACTCTCTCAGGTGTCCTGACCAAGCCCTCGCGATGTGGATCTTCACCCAGATGACCCAGTATTTGATACACGTGTTCCTGTAACTCTGCGTCCTCGACGGGACGCGAAGCCTCTTCGATGAGAGCGTCAGGATCGGTGATTCTCGATGCGTGACTTCGTTTTTCCCAGACCGACATTTGTACTCCTCCAGCCAATGCGAATCCCGGCGCCGCCTCATCTCCGGGCGACCACAAACCGGGGTTACGATCAGATGCCGTGTGGGCCGCGTTGAAGCCTATTGGTTGGGACGACGGCGAGTCAAGTCCATCACTGGCCCAAAACAAAGGCCGGGCATGCAAGCATGCACCGGCCCCCGGGGGAAGGATTGAAGAGGATTATTGAAGCCCGATTCGAAACGGACCGCGCTGTCGTATGCACTTCAGCCGTCCTTCGGTTTGAAGGCGTGACTTTGGCCGCAATATCAAGCGCGTTATCAGACCTGTTGGCTCAATAATTGACTCTTCGCCCCCGGCAAGTAACAATACAAGCGCGAATATAGAGGGCTATCCCCAGTCGCGTCAAGCGAGGTTGCATGAAATTTGTGATCGCGGGTTTTGCGTTGCTCGGTGTGTGGATGATCGTGGCGTTCGGCCTTGCCGTTCCCAATGGTTGGGCTCACTTACCCCTCGCCGTCGGAGTCGTGTGCTTGGCGATCGGCGTGGTCACGTGGAACGCGGAGTCGAGCGGCGACGGCGCGGACGGAGAGTGAGCTCGAGGTTGCGGGGGCGGGTCTAGCACAGGCCTAGCCGAGTAGGTGCCGTATCCCGCCAACGAACACCGGACACTGCTCAAATCTCCCAATTCGAAAAGAGCACCTCCTCTGGGCCCACACGCGCTTCGGGATGCCCCGCCAGCGTCATCCGCAAATCGGTCCACCGTACGCGATAACCGCATCCCACCAAAGCCGCATAAGCACTGGTTGATGCGGTCTGGCACCTCATAGCAACGCGCCTCAAGCCGGCGCTGACCGCGCACCCTTCGAGCACCTCCGTCAACCGCTCGAACGTCTGCGCCGAATCGGCGAATAACTTGAGTAGCCGTAGCTCTTCGGGCACCCGTTCCTCCACTAATGCAGCCGAATGCCACAGGGCAAACCCCCGCACCTCGCCAGACTCGATGACGACCGTGTCCCCGATTCCGAGTTCTTGGGTCAATTCGAATTCGCGCGTAAAATCGTATCCCGGTGCAGATCGATCGACGAGATCGCGACATGCTTCCAGCAACGTGTCGCGATCGCCTGCGCTGAGTTCGCTCATCAGGATTCCCTGCGCCAACGGTCCGGAGCGCACTTCACCCACCAACGTGACCGTCAACGGTCCGGGAAGAAAACCAAGACGGGAGTAAAACCCGATGTTCTCCACCGTTCGCGGCATGGTCTCGAGGCCAATGGTTTTCGCCCCTTGTGTGCGCAGCCAGGTCAAAGCCTCGTTGACGATGATCGTCCCGATACCTGCACCCTGCCGCTCGGGACGAACGGCCAGCGGGCCCATCCACCCCTCAACACCGGACCGATGGGCGATGTTGAATGCGACGATCTGGCCGTCTTCGTCGTGCCACACCATAGCGCCCGGCCCCGCGTCTCGCAGTGCGTAGTTCCAAATATCCCGATTGAGCTTTGGGACTCGCACACCCACCAAACCGTCGCGACGGTACCGATCGGTGAACGACAAAGCAAAAATCTCGTTCAACGCGTCGATATCACGCGGTTCCGGAGTACGGGGGCCGAGCAATTGTCCGCTACGGAGCGGCATATTCCCTACCGTTGCGTCAAACGCCCGCCGAGATCACGGACGTTTGCGTGCTTTCATCCAGCGAGACATGAAACACCTGGTCTGCACCCTCCTTGACGCTCTCGATGTGGGTGACGAACAGCACCTGTGGAAACCGATCACCAAGTTTGCGAAGTAGATCGATTACGCCTTGACGCCGCGAGGCGTCGAGACCGCCGAAGATCTCATCCAGCACCAGCAGCGATAGCGGTTGTCCCGCACGGTCCGCGACCATCTGACTAATCGCAAGGCGCAAGGCGAGATTGACAATGTCCTCCTCTCCACCCGATATCACAGCTCTCGGCACCCCGTCTTCCAGCACCCGCATCTCATAGTGCTCGTCCAGCTCGAACCCGCTGTAGCGTCCTTCGGTGAGATCATCCACGAAGGCAGACCCGATCTCGGAAAGATCCGGACGCAACTTGGCGTTCAGTTCACCCCTGAGTCCTTCGAGCGCCTTGTCGAGCTCGTCGTGTAAGGCAAGATCTCTGCGCAGCTCCGCCGACTTGGCTGCCCGTTCGTCGCGCTCGTGGATACGCCGTTCGATGCTCTCGAAACCGACTCGTGCCGCTTTCTCATCACCCTTGACCGTTTCGACCTGAAGCTCGACGTCTCGCAGCGCGCGTTCGGCCTGTTCTTGTCGTTTTCGTGCCTGCTCGTACGCTGCTTCGCTGAATCCGAATGCCGCAAGAGCCTCTGTCAGGTGTCGAACGCGTTCTTCCCGCTCCGAGAGCAGTTGTTCCGCTACCTCCGCGTCACGCACGAGACGTTCGGCGTGCTCCGACTCGACCTGCAGCCGGGTAGCCTCCCGCAAAACGCGCTCGAGCTTGCGCATCTCCTTGCGAACCACATCATGGCGCTCCACATCGTATGTGTCGGTCAGTCCTGCCAGCTGAGCCTCGAGACCCCGCACACGCTCCCGATGCGCGGCGAGTTCTCGCTCCGACTCCCGGCGTTGTACCCGCTGCGTATCCAGTTCGGCCGCGTGCTGCAACGAGGTTTCATGGCTTTCACCGCCAGCGGCATACTCGGCCAATGCCGACACGAGCTCTTCCGGCTCCCGCTCCAGCTGAGTGACGCGCGCCTTGTAATAACGCCCGTTCACTTTGATCTCTTCGAGTTGCGTCGCCAGCGTTTCCAGCACCGACTCGTACTCCGAACCGAGCGGCCGCGTGCACGTCGGACACTGGCCGTTGGACCCCGCCTCCTCGATGCGCTTGCGGTGGTTCTGCAAGTCGCCGTATTGATCCAACAGTGCACTGCGCTTCGTCTCGGCGTCCTGTCGATCCCGGACCCACGTCGTACGGACACGTTCCTCTTGCTGGCGCAATTCATCGAGCGCGGCGCGGGTCCGGTCCACCGCTTCTCTGGCTTCTCGATGAGCATCTTCGAGCCCCGCGTCGGACCGCAGGCGTTCCTCGATCCGCCCGATTTGTTGACCCACTTCGGTCATTTGTGTCTTCAAAACCCGCCGCTGGTCCACTTGCTGGAAATCCCGATCCAGATGCTCGAGTTCTACCTCCAGTGTGCGGGCGCGCGCCAGGTCCTCGGCCATCGTTGCCAGCTTGTTGCGAGCGACGATGGTCGCCGCCAAATCCCGATCGAGGCGCTGGAACTCCCGCCGAGCCTCATGCACCAGTTGCTCGGCGATTCGACGGTCCCCGTCCATGGCGAGTGTGGCCTCTCGCGCCTCCACCACGCGTTTCCAACCCGGCGACGACGATGCCAACTCTTTGGCGGCTTCGGCGTGTTCCATCGCAAGCTTGGCGGCGCGTTTCCTGATCTTTTTCAGCTGGCGCCCCGCCCCGGCTCGCTCTCGGTGCAACCGCTCGGGATCTTCCAACCCCTGCTCGACGCCCGCGACCTCAGCGCGTAAAGTCGATCGCCGCTGCCGAAGATGATGCTGCGCTTGACGCAATTTTTCATATCCGAGTAGTCGGGAGAGGAACTTGCCTCGCTCGGTGGGGCCCATCGTCGCCATGACGGCGAGTTCTTTTTGCCCGGTGAAATAGGTATTGAAGAATTCATCATGGCTCATGCCGAGCACGTGGGCAATCTTGGCCGAAACGGCCTGGTGGCTGTTGGCAATCGCCCCCTCACCACCATCTTGGTAGAGTTCCGCACCGTACAGTGTTCGAACTACTCGGTATTCGTGTGCACCGAGCGTGAACTCGACCTCTACCCGCACCGGTGCCCGCACGGGGGCCCCGTATCGGCGGAGGCTGTCGCGGGTTCCGCGGGCCGCAACGTTTCCGTACAGTGCCCACGCGAAGCCTTCCAACAGGGTGGTCTTACCGGAGCCATTGGGACCCACGATCGCGGTCAATCCCGGACCCAACAACAGCTCTGTCTCGGCGTGCTGCCGGAAATTGACGAGACGCAACCGGTGAAGCTGCACTAGCCCTCCGCCAATTCGCGTTCGACCTGCTCGAGATAACGCTGCCCCAATTCCACCAGCGCGTTGCGATCTAGACCGTGCGGCAGGTCACGGCGGGTGAGGTAGTCCGTTACCAATTCGCTCAGGGTCTGCCGCCGACCTGGTGTCGCGACGCCCACCTCCCGCCTCAATTCCGGACGCCGAAGATCGACGTGGTAGTGAAGCGCCCGAGCCTTGAAACCGCGAATGGCGCTGTGGTTCAATTCGCGCGCAACATTTAGCGGCACGCTGGTAACCAGTTGCCGCACGACATGGTCATCGATGGTCTCGGGCACGCCGGTCACCGCCCGCGCGATCAGCTCATCCAGTTCCTTCGCAGATTTGTTCGTTCCGTCGATGGCATCAAGGTCGATATGGCGTCGCGCCGTCTCTACCGGCATGAACTCCACCGACGCGTAGTCGTCTCCCAAGGTTGCGAGCAACCAGCCCTTTGAATCACCCCAACCCAGGCGCGCTCCCTCGCGAAGCTCGCCCCAAGGGTTGAGGCTCACGAATTCGAGCGACCCGGCGTACCAAGCGTTCGGTGTCACCTGCTGGGCGACGTGGTAGTGGCCCAGGGCAACGTAGTTCCACTGGTCGGCGTGGAGATCACCCGGTTCGACCAAGGCACCACCGTACTCCATGAAGGACCGATCCCCCGGCACCACACCGGCCACTTCACCATGCGTTACGAGGACGTTCCACAACACCCCCACCTGCTTTTCCGGACGCAGAGTTGGTCGTGGCGTGGTGAGGATGGCCTCGTGCGGCACGCAGTGAATGGCCAGTTCCAAGTTTTCAAACACGATCGTGCGGGCAGACCGCGCCGCGACGTGTACGTTGGGGATTGCCTCGAAGAGCGTGAGAATGGTGCCGGTCTCTACCGACCTCGGCGTGTCGTGGTTGCCCGCGACAATAACGATCGGCGCTTTCGGCAACCCCTCCCGCAACCGGCGAAATTGGTTGAACGCGTCCAGAATGGCGGGATTGGATGGGCGGATGGCGTGGAACAGGTCACCCGCCACGACGACAGCGTCCGGCGCTGCGTCAACGATCGCATCCACCGCGCGGCGAAACGCGTTGGCCACATCCGCCTCGCGTTGATTGAGACCCCGCGCCGTCTGTCGGGCATACTTCCGGAATCCAAGATGGAGATCTGCGATGTGGGCGATCTTCACGATCAGAGCCGGACGCGAATCCTCGTCGTGATGACGGCCGTGATGCGCGCGTCCTCCACTCCGCTTCCCGGAACCGCTTCGAACCGCTGGTTGATCCGAGCAGTCATCACGCCCGAGACGAACGCGTTCCAACCGGTAGACCAGATCAGCCGGCCGGCGACGTCGCCCCAAACTTCCGCCGGGGCCGGACCGCCTCCGAGTTGATACGCCGTGGCCACGGTCTCCGACAAGAATCTTCCCGTGAACGAAAGGTAGGCCAGCGTATCCGCGCCGCGCACCACCAAACTATCCAACAGCCCCGTTACCGGAGCCATAAGGTTCACGGTAATTACCTCAGGTGTTTCGAGAGGAATCTGCATTTCAAACGGAACGGTGAAATCGGCACCCCATTCTCCCCCGATGTCGATCGCTCCTTCGGGCAGCTCGAGGTGATACGCCGCCGCCGCCGCGCTCACCAGAGCCAGCGCCATCGAATCGTTCGAACCGGTGGGACCGGTGAAAGACATACGCCGGTCGGCGACGTACTCCACCCACAGGCCGCCGTCCCAGGGAAGCGCCACGTCCCGGAAATCACTCCCATCCATGCGGAACTGGGCCCTCACCGAATCGTACGTCAACCGTATCGCGAACCTGCCGCCGCCCGATGCCATCGTCCGCCGCGTAATGTCGGCACGTGACGTGAACTCGGCCGTACTGCTGTCCGGCAATTCCGGAAAACCCACAAACGTTAGGTTGCCTTCGGACTCGACGATCATGTGAACGGATAGTTGGTCGGACGGCCTGAACTCGAACCGAAAGGGCACCTGGGCCCCCAACAATTCGGGCATCGAAACCAAAAGCGCCAGGCCGCCGATACACGTTGCTCTCAATGGGTTACGGAGCATAAGGATCCTCCACGGACTGAAGCGGTACCACACCCGTTCCAGTGTCGCCCGCTCGTGATTGACGCACTCTGGGCCCGATCGCCGCACGAAAGTACCCTAACACATCGTCCGGGCGAGAGCGCCGGGTTGCCAGGAGCGCTCGGCGGACATCCTCTTCTCGGCACCCGTCGATGACCTGCAACACAGCTGTCTGACTCACGTCCCGATCGAGCGCGACGAGTTGGCGCACGATGGCCTCGTCAAAAGGAACGTCGGCGGCCGGTGGGAAAGCCGCAACTCCCGCAGACCCTTGCAATACCGGAGGCCGTGGGAACCGCACGAAGATGGGCTGCGTGAAGTGCGGATGCCGAACCATCAACTCCCCCTTGGGAAGCGTCGCAAGCTTGATTTTTGTTGCCTGGGACAGCAGCTGGTAGCCAGGCGTCCCCAGTTCATCCATGTCCATGCGACCGAACATGGTGGTTCCCGCATTACCAACAACGCGGCGGTGCACTTGCGAGCGGAACTGCTGGGCGCCGAACAACACCAAGCCCAGGTAACGACCCCGCTCGGAAATGTCCAGCAACATCTTGCGGACGTACGACTCCGGCCCGTCGCCCGGCGCGTACTTGTTCAACTCGTCAACGAACACGATGACGTGGTCCACGCCGAGGTCGCGTCGCTCGAGGTGCTCGCGCAGCTTCGAAACGACGCGCGTAAAGACGAGATCTTGCGCGATCTGGTCCATTCCCGCGACGTCAATAACATGGACATCTCGATCCTCGAACGCCCCAAACGGCAAATCCTCCGACGTAGCGTCGTCGGTGACGAGCCCTTTGCACCGCGTGGAGATGTTGAGCAGCCTGTTGCGAACCTTGCGTATGGTTGCGATGTGGTGTGTGCGCCACATGTCGCTGCGCCCGCCGGCTTCCAATCCGTCAAAAATGGCTCGGAACAGACGCTCGAGTTCCGAGAACGTGCGAACCCGATGCGTATTTCCCCAATCGTCGTGGAATTCCTTCTCGACCACGCGATCGGTGAGAAAATCGATGAAGGCCGCCGCCTTGGCATCGAGATCGTCACGGTTGAGGAGCACTTCGTGGTAGTCCAACACCTCGCGAAGGCCCCACACCAGGGGGCGCACCGAACCGATCAGATCAGGATGGGTGCGCAGTGAGTTGATGTTGATGCCATCCGCCTTGAACGGCGCGTAGTAGTGGACCCGGTCGAACGGAACCGGGTCGATTGCCAAGAGGCGGTACATCTCCCTGTCATCGTCGTCGAGGTCTGCCGGTTGATCGAGGAAGCACAGGTCTGGGCCTTTCACATTGAAGCAGACCGCCGCGACGCGACCTTTCGTCTTCGGGAAGTGAGTGAACACACTCTTGAGCAGGAATACCACGGCGCTGGTCTTGGTGGCCAACCCTGAGACGCCGGAGATATTGAGGTGCGCGGACTCCGGCCCCAGGAGGAAGTCGGCATCCAAGTACACCGGAGCCATCAGACCGCCGGCGGTATACACTCCGACGGGAATGCCGGTCGGTTCGGCGGCCCGTAAAAACGATTCCATGTGGAGGGCCACCTCGATGTCGGTTTGTAACGCCAGGAACACCTCTGCCAGCGGTGCGGGCTGGAGGGGTTCTTCGGGCATTTGGCGCAACACCGCAGCCTTCCACAGCCGGATTTCCGTGTGCTCCGTTGGCGCCGGCGCGCTGGTCGGATCTCCGGCGGCGGCCCGCACCGCATGGAGCGGATCGACCAGGTCGGAATACGCCACGCCGTCCACCACGACCGCGTATACGGTACGCGCTTTACCATCCACCCGCACCATGGCGCCGATACCGATCGGCGTCTCGACTGCCGTCCAGAAATGAAACTGATGCGGTCCGGCCGGAAGGTGCTCGGTGGCAACGACGTGCCCGATGGCGACCGGTTGGGTTTCCGATTCGTCGGCGGGAGAAGGCTCGTTCTCTCCCTTCCCCCCATTCATCACCACGATCCTGCCTTCGCCCGCAGGAAGTTCTCGACCTCGCTGATGGGGTCCATCAACCGATCCCTGCGCCCGTCCCGCGCCGAAATGGGCGCGCGCTCCGCAAGAACCATCAGACAGACCTCGATGGGCTGCGAGACCACGGGCTACCCTGACTCCTTGATGCCGGCGAGGAGTCCATCACGCACCGTAATGATCGTCGCGGTCAAACGCGGATCCCCGGCGGCCAAGCTGTTGCACGCCCGAATTCCCCGAACATCCTCGGCATCATCATGTTCATCGATCACCCGGCCCTCCCACAACGCATTATCACACAACAGGAGGCCCCCGACACGCAACAACCGCATGGCCTCGTGATAATAGGCTTCCAGCGGCTCCTTATCGGCATCCAGGAACACGGCGTCGAACCCGGGTGCGAGCTGCGTCATCACCTCGAGCGCGTCGCCCTCCATCAACTCCACTCGGTCCGCAACGCCGGCATCGGTGAACGATTGCCGGGCCACCCGGGCGTGTTTCGGATCGCGCTCGATAGTGGTGAGCAATCCGTCATCCGGCAGTGCACGGGCGATCCAGATACCGCTATACCCTCCCAACGTCCCAACCTCCAACACTCGACGCGCGCCAACCGCCCGAAGCAGCACCGCAATGAGCTTACCCTCATCGGACGAGATATGCACCGCAGGAAGGCCCTCGGCGCTGTGGCGTTGCCGCACCGCAGCCAGCACGTCGTCTTCGGCGGCGAACAACTTTCGGATGTACTCCAGTGTGGCGTCGTCACTCACGGCTGTGCGCACTCCCCGACAGAATCGTGCGGCGCCCACCGAACGACGCCACACCCGTCGCGTGTTTGTCGATGATCGACTCTCTCATCACCGACGCATCAGTCACGGACCGCGGTGGGACTCTGTTTCTCGCCACCGACGCCCCGCAGCGCGTTGATGAACGGCCCAATCCGGTCCAGCCCCGCACGAATGTCCTCCTGCGCCGCTGCAAACGACAGCCTGATCCACCGATCGTCCCCGAACGCCTTTCCCGGAACCAAGGCTACTCCCTCTTCCGCGATGAGTTTCTGGCAAAAGTCCACCGAACCGCCGATCGATCCTCCGAAGCAGGAGTCGACTCGGAAGAAGAGATAGAACGCGCCGAGTGGCTCCACGAATTCCAGCCCCGGCAAATGGCTCCTGAAGTAGTCCACAACCAGATCGCGTCTCCGGTGGAACTCGCTCACCATCGCGGCGACATCCTCCTCGACGCGTGCGTCGCCGAATGCCACTATCGCCGCGCATTGCGACGGGTGTGACGCGCCGCTCGTGACGTGCCCCTGTAAGGCGGCCAGCGCCTTCGCCACCTCACTGGGGGCCAGCGCAAATCCGAGGCGCCAACCGGTCATGGCGTACGCCTTTGAGACGCCGTAAACGACCACCACGCGACGGAGCAGTTCATCCGGCAGGTCGAGGACCGAAGGGGCTGGACCCGGCGCAAAGTGAATCCGCCGATAGATTTCGTCGGCGATCAGCCACACGTTGCGATCGGCGGTCCACTCGGCGATGGCGCGCAGTTCCGCCAGCGTATACACCGACCCGGTCGGGTTACTGGGCGAGCACAAGATCACGCCACGCGTATTGGCATCGGCGGCGGCTTCGAGGTCGTCCACGCTGATCTTCAAACCAAATTCCGGATCGCCCGCGATCAGATTTGGATGCGCCCTCGCCAGGTGAACCATCTGGGGGTACGACACCCACGCCGGTGATGGGATGAGGACGGTGTCGTTCGGACCGAACAGCGAAAAGCACACGTTGAACAGGGCCTGCTTCACCCCGGTCGAAATGACGATGTTATCGGGGTTCACCGGCCGGCCGCCCGACATCGTCGAGAGATGCGTCGCAGCGGCCACCCGAAGATCGAACAGCCCCGCATTGGGCGGGTAGTGGGTCTTCCCCTCTTGGATCGCGCGAACACCGCCCTCCGCGATGAGTCTGGGCGTATCGAAGTCCGGCTCTCCCGCGGACAAATCGATGATCTGCTCGCCGAGGTCCCGGCGGCGACGCGCATCCTGCGTGACCGCCAAGGTTGCAGACGGCTCGAGCTGGCGGATGTTGCGCGACCGCGTAAACCCTGAATCTGTTGAAGTCGACATTACGTGGCTGTGGATTCCCTCTTACGGTACGAGGCCAGCGTTATAGGTGGTAAGGAACTCGATGAATTTCGAGATCTCGACCATGTTGTCACCTACATATCTCACGGTGTGGGCGTCGACGCGATCGACGATCGGCAAATAGGCCAGCATCTGG
>JADFPO010000003.1:67720-70037 GCA_022562295.1 Gemmatimonadota bacterium | reverse complement strand
GGTACGAGGCCAGCGTTATAGGTGGTAAGGAACTCGATGAATTTCGAGATCTCGACCATGTTGTCACCTACATATCTCACGGTGTGGGCGTCGACGCGATCGACGATCGGCAAATAGGCCAGCATCTCGGGCGGGCGATAGCTCTTGAACCGCACCTCGAGCGTCACGGGAGCGTCCAAGACGAATGGATCGAACGTGTCCAGTCGCCGCAGCGCGGCTTGGACCTTCTCGGCGATCAACCGATAGGCGGCCTCCGGCATCATGGTGCGCGCCGAGTGAAAGCTGTAGTTCCATTTCACCACCGCCCCCTCGATGTCTCCCAGCATGGCCTGTGCTTCCGCAACGGCAGCATCGTCCCCCGAGATCATGACGACTGGGACACCGAAGTGGCCGGCGATGGCGGCGCTAAGACCCGCCTCGGACACGGATCGTCCGTTGAGTCTGACGTCCGCCAATCGTGCACTGGATATCGTGTGCGCCCGCACACCTTCGGGGTTGTGAGTGCTGGCGTGGTAGCCCAGCAGAATTGCCGCGTCAAAACTCTCGTCGATACCCTGCATCATCATCAACGGCCGCGGCCACGATCGCACCACCGTGACGTCCTGCGGGAACATCTCGATGAGAAGGTTTTCACCATTGCCGTGGGAGTCGCTGATCAGTATCTCGGTTGCTCCGGCGGTGCGTGCCGCCTCGATCGCGGCAAGCACCTCTCGCGTCATGAACTCCCGAAACCGGCCGTATTCGAAACCCGTGGGCCCCAGCTGGTCTCCAGTCACCACGCCGACGACACCCTCCATGTCCGCCGAGATGTACACCTTGAGCCCTTGCTGTACGCCCGCTGCCGCAGTTGGAAGGATAGAGGGTACTGCCGTGAGAGCTGTCGTGAGGAGTAAGCCTGATATGCGCACTGTCGTGATCTCCAATGTTAGCTGTCAGCTAACAGCTATCGCTGTCAGCCCCCTACCCCCTATCCCCTGCCACCTGTCACCTGTCACCTGTCACCTGATCACCCCATGCCTTCGAAGAATCGCTACGGTCGAGTCGAGCGGCAGGGCCTCTGTGGTACCCCTGTGCCCGGTAACCGTCGTTGCCAGGAACATCGAATTGTAGATCGCCTCTTCCGTCGCCTCGATCACGGCCTGAAACAGTGGACTCATCGCGTTGTTACCGATCGGGGGATTCTGATCCCGCGCCGAATACTGCACCGTCGAGAAGGCAATCACGTAGTCACCCGATCCGTTGCTCATCGAGCTGCCCGTCCGCGCCACACCCGCCAGGGCCCGACGAGCCAAACGCTCGAGGTTGCGATGCTCCAGTGAGGCATCCGTGGCGACAACAATCATGATTGAGCCATCGGGCGACTCCATGTCTCGGTCTACGGGACCTTCGCCGTCCCGGGTCGCACCTCGGAGATAGTATCGCCCCAGGGCGCGACCAACCGGGGCGCCCGCGACACTGAGTACTCCGCCGAAATTGGATTGCACGAGCACCCCGACCGTCCAGCCGCCCATACGGGCCGGCAGCCGCCGGCTCGCCGTGCCGATGCCACCCTTCCATCCGAAAGCCCGGGTGCCTCTGCCGGCCCCTACGCTTCCCTGCTCGACCGGACCCTCGCGCGCTTCGGTTATGGCGTTCAACACGTCCGCCTCCGTGACCGGCCGCGCTCGAATATCGCTGAGGTAGCCGTCGTTGGTCTCGCCCACGACCGCGTTGACCGAACGCACGTTCTCGTTTCCGGGAAGCCCAAGCAGGTACGTCAACACCGCGTCGGCTACGCGCGGGACGCACAGCGTGCAGGTCAACAGCACGGGCGACTCCAACTCGCCGAGTTCTTGTACCTGGGTGAACCCAACCAGCTTCCCGAACCCGTTTCCTACGACTACGGCTGCCGGCACTTTGTCTCGAAAGATGTTTCCCCCGTGGGGCAGGATCGCGGTGACTCCGGTGTTGACAGAGTCTCCCCGCACGATCGTCACCTGGCCCACCCGCACCCCGGCAACGTCGGTGATGGCGTTGAGGGGGCCGGGCGGCAAGACGCCCACAACGACTCCCATCTCCCTGGCACTCTGTCGGCTCTGTGCGAAGACGGCACGAGACGTCAGCGTCGTCACGCACAGGAAGACGGCTAGGCAGCACAGCAACCGGAGCGTCCACGCGAGCGAACTCATCTGGGCAGTTCCGATCCTCATGAAGGCTTCCTCCTCGGATGGCGCGCCCGAACTCCTGCCTGTTGCGCGCTGGCTGCGGCCAAGGTAGCATGATGCCACAACGCAGGCTACGTGCCCTGCTCTCTTTGACAATCGAGGAACCGTGTCTT
>JADFPO010000003.1:39076-67622 GCA_022562295.1 Gemmatimonadota bacterium | reverse complement strand
TGGGATTTCGCGCCGGCTTTTGACGCCGCGCATCGTGCCGTACTCGCAAGCGGCAAACCGCTGGTATATGTGTGCGCGCCGGCCTCCTGGCCGGTCGTCCACTTGTTTGCCAATCTGCCCCATCTGGGCACATCCGGCCTCGGGACACTCGTCCTCGTTCCCACCACCACCGATGCCCTCGACCTGGGCGACGCGCTGCAGCCGGTATCCGGCTCTCGACCGGTGCATGCGCTCACGGGGCTCGTCCGGGGGGAGCGCCTGCTTCGCGCCGACGGTGTCGGCACGCTGGTGGGAACGCCCGCGGACATCCTGTACCTCCTGAGCCGGTCCGCCCTGAAATCGGACCAAGTGTCCCGTGTCGCTGTTGTCTGGCCTGAAGCCATGCTCGATGCTGGAGGAGGCGTGGGCGGCGGGGGGGGGGGGGGGGGGCTCAACGACCTCGATGTGATCTTGGGCGACGCTCCCAAGGCGCACCGGCTCATCATCACGAGCGATGAAGCCTCCGCGGCCGGCGTCATCGAACGGCACGCCCGACGCGCGCCCGTCGCCGTGCATTCCCGCCTACCCGACCGAGGTGCCGGGGTCGTCCGCTATGCCGCTGTGGAACCCTACGCGCGTGTGCATGCGGCGCGGGTCGCGCTCGACGTGCTCGCACCACAGACCACGCTGGTGTGGGATCCCTCGGGTCCCGACCGGTGGCGGGAACTCGTGGCGTGCCCGGACGTCGATTTGGCCACCGGGCCGAGTGACGGCCAGGTGGACCTCGTCATCTCAGCCGACTTGCCGTCAGCCGAAGCGCTTGCCGCACTCCGTGAACTCGCGCGGGAGGTTCTGGTCCTGCTTCGACCGCGGCAGATTCCATACCTCGAGCGTATCTCAGAAACCACGAAGCCCGTGAGGCTGCGCGGCGACACGGACCGGGTTCGAAGCGATGCGGCCAAGCTTCGGGAGCGCCTTCGAGAACGCCTGGGCCGGGGTAGCCTGGCGGCCGAGCTCCTGGCGGTAGAATCGTTGCTCGAAGAATACGACCCCGCCTTGGTGGCGGCAGCGGCCCTCGCCAGCGCGGGGGCGGTCGCCGAACCGCCTCATCCCCCCTTGGAAGAGCCAAGCCACGCCGAGGCTACGTGGACCCGTCTCTACATCACCGCTGGACGTCGCGATCAGGTGCGGGAGGGCGCCGTGCTCAAGGTTGTGATGGAGGCGGCGAATCTCAAGCGGTCCGATGTCGGACGAATAGATGTGAAGGAAAACTTCACGCTCGTGGAGGTGCGACCTGAAGTCGCCAGTCACACCATCAGGTGTGTGACCGGTTGTCAAATCCGCGGGCGGCGCGTGACGGTCCGCCCGGACCGCCCTGCGCCGTCCCGCGGGAGCCGGGCGGAATAGCCCCGACTCGTGCTCTATTCGAAGGGTTCCCTCTAGGGGTTGAGCGCGTCCTTCAGCCCCTGGCCGGCTTTGAACGATGGGACCTTGGCTGCTTTGATCGCAATCGGCTGCCCGGTTCGGGGGTCCCGACCCGTGCGCGCGGCGCGGTCACGGACTTGGAACGTGCCAAATCCCGTTATTTGAACCCGGCCACCACCACTCAGCTCAGTTGCGATGACGCCATCGGCGGTAAACAGCGCATCCACCGCACGACCAGCGTCGGCCTTCGAAAGGTTGGTACGACTGGCGAGAGATTCGATCAGTTCGACTTTGTTCACCCGGTCCCCCCGGCTAAAGGTGGTTGGCCATGCCCCAGTGATTTGATTGATGGGCCTATTTGACGACGGTACTACACGCCCGAATCCAGCCGGCGTCGCATACTTCGTCCAGAATATGGAGAGAAGCCGCAGAACCGCAAGCGCCTTGATTCCTCATCTACCCCAAGCTAACCTGTCCGACAATCTCCACCGGGGGACGCTGTAGCGATGTATCAGGGATCACGACGAGGCTGGATGGAGATCATCGCCGGGGTCATGTTCAGTGGCAAAAGCGAGGAACTCATTCGGCGCGTCCGCCGCGCCGTGATCGCGCGACAGCACGTGCAGGTGTTCAAGTCCCACATCGACGACCGCTACGGTGGCGTGTACGCCATCTCCACGCACGACGGCTCCGCGCTTCACGCCGAACCTGTCGACAGCGCCAGCGCTGTATTGCGGCAGGTACGCAAGGACACCACGGTTGTCGCTATCGATGAAGTCCAGTTCCTGGACGCCGCTATCGTCGATGTGGCCACCGAACTCGTGACCTCGGGGCGGCGGGTGATCCTCGCGGGCACCGACACCGACTTCCGCGGCGAGCCATTTGGCGCGATGCCCGCTCTGATGAGCGTCGCCGAGATAGTGGACAAGCTGCACGCCATATGCGTCGTGTGCGGAGAGCCGGCCTGCCGCAATCAGCGACTCGTCGACGGCCTGCCCGCAACCTATGAATCGCCCACCATCTTCGTGGGCGGAAGCGAGAGCTACCAAGCTCGCTGCCGGCACTGCCATGAGGTTCCCAAGGCCGACGCGAAACAAACCAGCCTGTTCGGTGCCTAGCTCGGAGGAGTCCGGAATCAACCGGTCCGCCCGGAACGAGCCCCTCGCGGGTCGATGTTGAACGTCGGCCTCACCGGCAACATCGCCGCCGGCAAGTCGACGGTGGTGGACCACTTCGCCCGGTGGGGAGCGACCGTCATCGACGCGGACGCCCTGGTCCGGGAGATTCAAGTCCCAGGCTCCCCTGTGCTCCATGCTATACGGGAGCGATTTGGGGAGGACGTGCTCCTCCCCGACGGCACGCTGGACCGACCCACCTTGCGAGGTATCGTAACGGCTGATGCCGAAGCGCTCGCGTCGCTCAATACGATCGTCCATCCGGCTGTCGGGCGCCGGCGCGCTGAGCGGCTGGCGGCGGCAGACGCGAATGGGGACCTCGTTGTCATTAGCGACATTCCGCTCCTGTTCGAAGCGCTCGATCCCGCCGACTTCGACCTCGTGGTGTTGGTGGACGCCCCCGAGGCGAGCCGCCGCACACGGCTAATCGAAACCCGAGGGTTGAAGGCAGAGGAGGCCGACCAGCTGATCGCCGTACAAATGCCCGCCGGAGTCAAGAGACCACGCAGCAGTTTCGTGATTGACAATGCCGGCAGCCTGGAGGACGTCGAGGGGATGGCGTGGGCGGTGTGGTGCGCGATCCGCAGGGAGGCGGCGGCACGGCCCGTGCCAGACGGTAGCACCCTCTTGGCGATGTTCGCCCATCCCGACGACGAAGCCATCGCGGCCGGAGGGACGCTGGCCCGCTATGCGGACGCTGGAGCGGACGTGCACTTGTGGTGCGCCACGCATGGTGAATCGGGGACGCTCAACGGAGCAAAGGTCGCCGAGAACAAGATCGGCGAGGTTCGCCGAATGGAGTTGGAACAGTCCGCCAATGCGCTCGGTATCAGCGCCGTGCACTACGGGGGATTTCCAGACGGAGGCCTGGATCCGACCGATCGCAGGGGACGCGCCGCCGTCGCGGAGACCCTTCGACGGCTGCGGCCCGACGTGGTCCTGACGTTCGGGGAGGACGGGGTCACCGGACACCCGGACCATCTCGCGGTACACACGTGGGTGACCGAGGCGTGGCGGGAGTCCAACATGAGCGGGCGGTTGTTCTACGTGACCTACCCCGAGGATATCGTCAAGGCCGTGTCCACCTCCTTGGCGGGACGTCCGGAAAGCGAGATCGTAGCCCGTATCGACATCCGGCCGTGGCACCGCTCTAAGAGGGCCGCGGTGGACGCGCATGCGTCCCAATCCCTCCCGGCCCTTGACCGACCGCCCGGCGACGCACTGCTCGATCGGGAGTGGTTCATGCTCTCCGAGCCGACTCTCCAACGGTTCACTGACCTCTTCCAGAACATGCTTGACACGCGTTGAGGCCTCGAATAACCTTTCGCCGGCCTACGCAAACCTTGCACGTTTTCGGAAGAGCAAATGTCTAGCATCCCCGACGATCTCCAATACACCGAAGAGCACGAATACGTAAAATCCGACACCGAGGACGGCGTCATCATCATCGGAATCACCGACTACGCGCAAGGCGAGCTGGGCGACGTAGTGTATCTCGACCTCCCTGCGGTGGGGACGGAGGTCAAGCGCATGGACGTGTTCGGTACGATCGAAGCAGTCAAGGCGGTTTCCGAACTGTTCTCCCCTGCGGGAGGTGAGGTGGTGGAGGTCAACCAGGCGCTCGACGCTGACCCGAGTTTGGTCAACACGGATCCGTACGAGGAGGGGTGGATGATCAAGCTTCGGGTGGGAAATGCAGCGGAGTTGGAGCAGTTACTGTCGGCTTCGGATTACGCGCAACACGTCGGCGAGTAGAAACCCGGGCACTCGCCCGACGCCGCGCCAATTACACGCCTCGGGCATCTCCCGAGGCGTTTGCGTTCCGATGGACTCGAGCCACACCTTCCCGCTTACGACTCCTAGGAATCTGTCGGAGGAGCAAAACTATGGGATCGCTCACTTTTCACGGCCACTCGTGCTTCGAGTTGGAGGGTGGCGGCAGTCGGCTCATCGTCGATCCGTTCCTCACGGGAAATCCCCTGGCAGACATCAGCCCAACGGACATCACCTCCTTGGACGTGGTGCTGCTCACACACGGACACGCAGATCATTTGGGGGACGGCATTGAGATCGCGAAGGCGCACGACGCCACCGTCGTGGCCCCGTTCGAGCTGGCCCAATACTGCGAGACGAAGGGATGTACCGTGCACCCCATGCACATCGGAGGTGCCCACCGATTCCCGTGGGGAACGGTAAAGATGGTCGTGGCGTTCCACGGCGGGGGCGTTGCCGGAGACGATACCGGGCAGTACACGACCTTTCCGTGCGGATACGTCCTCACGCTGGACGGAACACGGGTATATCACGCCGGAGACACGGCGCTCACGCTGGAAATGCAGTTGCTGGCCGGACAAGTCGACGTCATGCTCGTCCCGATCGGAGACAACTTTACCATGGGTGTGACGGACGCGGCTCGGGCTGTAGAATTCGTGCAGCCCAAGGTGGTCATTCCAATGCACTGGAATACCTTCGACATCATTGCCGTGGATCCAGCAGAGTTCACCAATGCCGTTGGGAACGCTGCCGATGTCGTCATACTCGAACCCGGACAACGGCACGATCTGTAGCAAAAACCGCCGGGGCGTAACCGAACAAACACAGACCACGATCGGAAGAACAGCAGCATGTCTAACACCATGGAAACCCTTCCTCCCACCGACAGCTTTACGAGCCGCCATCTTGGGCCGCGCCCGGCCGACATCGAGGCGATGCTCGAGGTGTTGGGATACGATTCGCTGGATAGCCTGACGGATGCCGTCGTTCCCGAGAACATCCGGCTGCAAGCTGCGCTGGCGTTGCCGGAGGCGAAGTCGGAGGAGGAGGCGCTCGCCGCCCTCGAGGAAATGGCCGTGAAGAACACGGTGTTCCGTTCATACCTGGGGATGGGCTACTCCGACTGCATTACACCGCCGGTCATTCTGCGGAACGTCCTCGAGAACCCCGGGTGGTACACCGCCTACACGCCGTACCAGCCCGAAGTCGCCCAGGGACGGCTGGAGGCGTTGCTGGACTTTCAAACGGTCGTGTCCGACCTCACGGGGCTCGAGATCGCCAACGCATCACTGCTCGACGAGGGTACAGCCGCCGCCGAAGCAATGACGTTGACGCTGGGCGTGACCCGCAAGGCGGAGGGTGCCACGTACCTAGTCGACGAGGCGTGCCATCCTCAAACCATCGCGGTGTTACGCACGCGAGCCAAGGCGCGCGGCGTCAAGGTAGTCGTGTCCGACGCGAAATCGTTTGACTTCGACGACGACGTCATCGGCGTGCTCGTACAGTACCCCACCACCGAGGGAGAGATCTGCGATTACGGGCCGCTGTGCGAGCGCGCGCACGATGCGGGAGCCCTAGTGACAGCCGCTACCGACCTGATGGCCCTCACGATGCTCGCTCCGCCGGGCGAGTGGGGCGCCGACATCTCCGTCGGCAACAGCCAACGTTTCGGCGTGCCGCTCGGCTATGGTGGTCCCCACGCGGCCTTCTTCGCAACGAAGGAGAAGTTCAAGCGCGCTGTCCCCGGCCGGATCATCGGCGTGACGCGAGACGCCGCGGGCAACCAGGCCCTACGAATGGCGCTGCAAACGCGCGAACAGCACATACGACGGGATAAGGCGACGAGCAACGTGTGTACGGCGCAGGTGCTGCTCGCCGTGATCGCCGGAATGTTCGCGGTGTACCACGGGCCGGACGGCCTGCGACGGATCGCCCAGCGAATCCACACCCTGACTTCACTCCTCGCCGAAGGATTGCACCGCGTTGACGACGTGCGTGTAGTGCACGACACCTACTTCGACACGCTGTGCATCGAAACCGACCAGGATCGGGCCAGCAGCATTCACGCAGCCGCGCGCGAGCGTCACATCAATTTGCGGTCGATTTCCCCAACTCGGTTAGGTGTGTCACTCGACGAGACCACACGCCCCGAAGACGTCACGGAGTTGTTGGAGGTCTTCGGATCGAGAGAAACGGCTGCCGACGCGCTCGAAGATCTCACCCCGTCCGACGAGCACGGGATTCCCGAGCAGTTCCGGCGAGAATCATCCTATCTCACCCACCCGGTGTTTCATCGGTACCGGTCCGAAACCGAGATGCTGCGCTATCTCAAGCAACTCGAGGACCGGGACCTCTCCCTCACGTCTACGATGATACCCCTCGGGTCGTGCACCATGAAACTCAACGCCACGAGCGAAATGATTCCCGTCACGTGGCTCGAGTTCGGAGGGCTGCACCCATTCGCGCCCGTCGAACAGGCGGCGGGGTATCGGCAATTGTTCGACGACCTCGAGCACCAGCTGGCGGAAATCACGGGGTTCGAGACCGTGTCACTCCAACCCAACGCCGGGTCGCAAGGCGAGTTTGCCGGCCTACTCGCGATTCGGGCCTACCACGAGGCCAAGGGCAGTCCGGACCGGACGACGTGCCTCATTCCGCAGTCGGCGCACGGGACGAATCCCGCGAGCGCCGTCATGGCCGGCATGCGAGTGGTCGTTGTGCGCACGGACGACCAGGGAAACATCGATGTCGACGATCTGCGTGCCAAAGCGGAAGAGGCGGGCGACACGCTCGGCGCCCTCATGGTAACCTACCCTTCGACGCACGGCGTCTTCGAGGGTTCGATCCGCGACGTGTGCGACATCGTGCACGAACACGGCGGCCAGGTGTACATGGACGGTGCCAATCTCAACGCCCAGGTGGGGCTGTGCCGCCCGGGCGACATGGGCGCAGACGTGTGCCACCTCAATCTGCACAAGACGTTTTGCATCCCGCACGGCGGAGGCGGTCCCGGGATGGGGCCCATCGGCGTGGCGAAACATCTCGTGCCATACTTGCCAGATCACCCGGTGGTGGACCTCGCAGTGGAGGCGTCACCGGGGCCCGTATCGGCTGCCCCATGGGGAAGCCCGTCCATACTGCCCATCTCGTGGATGTATCTGCAACTCATGGGTGGTGCAGGACTCAAGCTCGCGACGCAGGTCGCCATTCTCAACGCCAACTACATCGCTAAGCGTTTGGAGGGGAACTACGACCTCCTATACGCCGGCGCACACGGCTTGATCGGACACGAGTGCATCCTCGATACCAGACCGTTCAAGAAAACGGCCGGTGTCGAGGTCGAAGACATCTCCAAGCGGCTGATAGATTATGGCTTTCACGCTCCCACGATCTCGTTTCCTGTTCCCGGTACCATGATGGTCGAGCCAACCGAGAGCGAATCTCTGGAGGAGCTGGATCGATTCTGCGATGCGATGTTCGCTATCCGCGGAGAGATACGAGAAATCGAAAACGGCGAAGCCGACGACGAGGACAATCTGCTGAAGCGAGCCCCGCACACCTTGGCGGAGCTGACCGCCGACACGTGGGACCGACCGTATTCGCGGAGTCGGGCGGCGTTTCCCAGCGCGGCGACCCGCAACCACAAGATCTGGCCCACCGTCGCACGGGTCGACGCGGCGTACGGCGACCGCAACCTTATTTGCAGTTGTCCGCCGGTGGAAGCCTTCGAAGCGGAGCCCGCCGCCGTCACGCCCTGACCACCATGCAGTGGACATTGATCCTCGAGGACGACGCTCGATGCGGACGCGACAACATGAGCATCGACCACGGCCTGCTACAGGCCGCCCGCACCGGCGGGGGGTTCCTCCGCCTGTACCGCTGGAATCCTCCTTGCCTTTCTTTCGGTCGTAACGAACCGGCAAAGACGCGCTACGACGGCGACAGAATTCGCAGCCTCGGCCTCGACACGGTGCGTCGCCCCACCGGCGGGCGCGCCGTGTGGCACGACCGTGAACTCACGTACGCGGTAGCCGCACCCATCGACACCTTTGGTTCCTTGCAACAGACCTACGCCGCAATTCACCACCTCCTGGCGGCGGCACTGCGGCGGCTCGGCGTGCCCGCCTCGATCGCGCCACGCCCGTCGGAACGAGCGCCGCGGCTCGGATCCGGTGCGTGCTTCGCGGCTCCCATGGGCGGCGAGATCGTCGTAGGCGAGCGGAAGCTCGTCGGGAGCGCACAACTGCGAGAGGGGGACGCATTCCTGCAGCACGGATCGGTTCTCATGGAAGAGGGACAGGACATGGTGGCACGCATCACCAGCGGCCTCAGTTCACCCATCGCTGCCACGTCGCTCAGCGAAGTGCTGCAGCGACCACCCGATTACCAAGATGTGGCTCGGGTCATTGCCACCGAAGCAGAACGATGTTGGAAAGGAAGCTGGACCCGGCAGACCCGCTCGCCTGACGCCGCGGTTGGCGATAAGTTTGGTGATTCGTGCTGGACCTGGCGCCGTTGACCATACCTTTCCCCGGGGGCCACATGCGGACTACCAAGGCGGCTGCCTGCCTGACGCTCGCGTGGACGATCGTCATCACGGCATGCGCCTCCGACCGGCCGTGCGCATCGCCGTGCGGCACCATCATCGTCAACATCACCGGTGCGCCAGAAACCGTCCTTCCTGTCTTTGCCGTCTCGAGCAACGCGCAGGCCATTACCGGATTGCTGTTCCTCCCGTTGGCAGAGATCGGCAACGACTTGAACTACCTCGGCGACGGCGGCTTCGAGCCGCGCATCGCGAGAAGTTGGACGTTCGAAGATTCCGTCACCATCGTTTTCGCGCTGGACCGCCGGGCCACGTGGGAGGACGGCGAGCCCGTGACGGCGCGTGACGTCGTGTTTACCTATGAGCTATACCGGCACCCCGCCGTGAATTCCGACGAGCGAGAGGATATCTCGGATATCGTTGCGGTGGAAGCTCGAGAAGAGCACATCGTGGCGTTCTCGTTCTCACACCCATACCAACAACAGTTCTACGACGCCACGTATCACATGCGGATTCACCCGGCGCACCTGCTCGACACGATACCGCGGGAAGCGCTCCGAACCCACGACCTCACTCGCGCCCCAGTAGGAAGCGGGCCGTACCGCCTCGGCCGTTGGGACGTCAACTCCACCGTCGAGTTGCTGGCCAATCCGGATTTCTTCCTCGGCGCTCCCGGCGTTGCGAGAATCGTGGTCCAGGTGGTTCCGGACCTGAACACGACCGTGTCACAGCTGATCGCGGAGGAGACCGACTTCGCAGATTTCCTGGGAAGCCCGAGCAACGTGCAACGGGTGCGGGAGACCAAGGAGGTCGCCGTCATCGACTTCCCGTCGCTGGCATACGTCTTCGTCGGGTTCAACTTGCGCGACCCCAGCTCTCCGAACCGGCCGCACCCCCTGTTCGCCAACCGCGACGTTCGGCGCGCGATCGGACTAGCGGTCGACCTGGCGGCGATCGCCGAGGCGGTCTTGGGAGACTCCAGTGCGGTGCCGTCGGGACCGGTCAGCCGTGGCAATGCGTTGTGGGACTACGAGGTCGAGCGGACGCCGTTCGACGTCGGCCGCGCTACGCAACTGCTGGAATCACAGGGTTGGACCGAGACGGACTCGCAGGGATATCGGGTGAGAAACGGGCAACGGCTTTCATTCACGCTGCTCGTGCCCAGCTCGAGCGGGATGCGTCGGCAGGCCGCCATAATAATGGAGAGTCAGCTGCACGCCGCCGGTATTGAGATGCTCATCGAAGAACTCGAGTTCAACGCCTGGTATGAGCGATCCCAGCGAGGACGGTTCGACGCCACCCTCGGAAACTGGGGGCAGAAGCCAAATCCGGCCAACGCCATCGGAGGCGCCTGGGGCACTGGAGGGCCGGACAACTGGGGCAGCTACAGCAACGCGGCGTTCGATTCCATGCTCGCCGCCGCCAGCCGAGCCACCAATCCAGCGCAGGCCCGCACCAACTGGTTGGCGGCGCTCCGTCTCCTCCAGCGGGACCCCCCCGCCGTGTGGGTGTTCGCCCCGTCGCAGGCGGCAGGGGTGCACGGCCGATTGCAAAACGTCTTCGTCCGGTCCGACGACTGGGGTGCGACGATGTGGCGATGGCAAATCGCTTCGGACCAGATGCTCCCTCGCGATCGCGTCGGTGTGCCATAGGTGGGACGGTTTGTCCTGCGGCGGCTCGCGCAGTCCGCCGTAATCGTATTCCTCGTCGCAACGCTCACGTTTGTTTTGCTGCGGATGGCCCCCGGCGACCCGGTACGCGCGCAGTTCCGCGACGTCACCGTTTCACAGGAAGTGATCGATGAGTACCGAAGGAGCTGGGGACTCGATCGCTCCATGCCGGTCCAATACGTGCAGTATCTCGGGAACCTGATCCGCGGTGATTTTGGCCAATCCTTTTCACTCCACCGGCCCGCGTGGGACGTCATCCGGGAGGCGCTGCCAAACACTGTCGTGCTGGCGCTCGCTGCCCTCGGGATCAGTTTTGCCACCGGGATGGTCCTCGGCACCGCGCAGGGCGCGAATCCCAACTCGCGAATGGACCACACACTGACCGTCATCACCTTGGCAGTTTTCTCGATACCGATTTTTTGGCTCGGCTTGATGTTCATGTTGGTGTTCGGCCAGTGGATGGGTTGGTTTCCCATCGGTGGAGAGGTTTCGCCCGTGTACCGGGGGCTCCCACTGGTTGGCCAGTTAGCCGATCGGTTCAGGCATCTCGTGCTCCCTGCGCTCACCCTGGGCCTCGGGGGTGCTGCCGTCGTCGCCCGCTTTCACCGAGCGGCGATGGCCGAAGCGTTCGCGGAAAATTTCATTCGCACCGCCCGGGCCAAGGGACTGTCGGAGCAGACGGTCGTCCTGAAGCATGCGCTGAGAAACGCTTTGCTTCCGGCGATTACGATGTTTGGTCTATCGCTACCCGTCCTGTTCTCCGGATCCGTCCTAGTCGAGTACGTGTTTGCGTGGCATGGCATGGGACTGGCGGCCTTCGAAGCTGTGGGGCGCCGTGATTACAACGTCGTCACGGCAATCACCATGATTGGGGCAACGCTGGTCGTCGCCGGGAATATGGTGGCCGACCTGCTGTACCGGTTGGCCGATCCGCGGACCGCGGAATCATGAGGCGCCTGTCCCTCGCCATCGCCATAGCGGGTGCCGCAGTGGTGGTACTCCGCTTTCCGCGCATCATGGAACTGTTCAGTAGTGGTGCCGCCGGAAGTATCGTCGCGGCCGTTTGCGCGGTGTTGGTGCCGCCGGCAGCAGGCTTGGCATGGCACTGGAACCGCCGGCCTGGCGCGAGGCCCTCGGAGAGCCGGACGGCGCGGTTGCTCGACAACCGGCAATTTGTATTGGGCACGGGGGTGGTTGCGCTGTTGACTTACGCGGCCGTGATTGCACCGGTGTTATCGTCGTTCGATCCGAACACGCAGACCGATCTCTTGGGGGCGGCCACCTTGGCCCCTTCGTTGCAGCACCCGTTCGGCACAGACTTCTACAGCAGAGATTTGTTCAGCCGCATGTTGTACGGCGCCCGCTGGTCGCTGGGAATCGCGTTTGTGGCGGTCACGCTCGTCGTGGTGGTCGGGACGTCTGTCGGGGTCATCGCGGGCGTGACCGGCGGCATCGTGGACTCCGTCCTGATGCGGATGGTCGACGGGGGCCTGGCGATCCCCCGCGTCCTGCTGTTGCTGGTGGTGGCGGCGCTGTGGGGTAATCTTGGATTCTTCCCCTTGGCGGTTCTACTCGGCTTGACCGGCTGGTTTGGCGTGAGCCGGATCATACGCGCCGAGGTCCTGAGCCTGAAGGAACGCACGTTTCTGGCCGCCGCGCGGGCGTTGGGCATCAGTCAACTGCGATTGGTTGTGCGACACATCCTACCCAACCTGGTGGCCCCGGTCACCGTAACGGCGGCCCTGGGCGTGGGCAACATCGTGCTGATCGAGGCGAGTCTTTCATACCTCGGGATTGGGGCGAGGCCCCCCGATCCAGGGTGGGGAAACATCATTCGTGAGGGACACGAGTTGATTTTCACCGCACCATGGATCTCGATCTTTCCGGGCGCGGCCATATTCCTCACCGTCATAGGCTTCAGTCTCGTCGGAGACGGGCTGCGCACGGCGCTCAACCCTCGGGCGTCATGACCGCGCTGCTGCGGGTGCGCCATCTCTCCACCAGCTTCCAAACCGAAGCCGGACTCGTGCGCGCCGTCGACGACGTCTCCTTCGACCTCGCTGAAGGCGAGACCCTCGGGCTGGTCGGTGAATCCGGATCGGGTAAGACCGTAACCGCCCTCTCCATCTTGCGACTCATTCCACAACCACCCGGCGCGTTTGGGCCGGAGAGCCGCATCGAGTACGACGGGGTCGATCTGCTGCGACTGCCAAGCCGCGAACTCCGCAAAGTCCGCGGCGCTCAGATCGCGATGATCTTTCAGGAACCGATGTCGAGCCTCAACCCGGTCCTGACCGTCGGGTCCCAAATATCAGAAGCGATACGCGCCCACGAGCCGGTGTCGCGCAAGGAAGCAAACGACCGGGCCGTTGAGTTGCTCGACCTAGTAGGAATCCCGGAGCCGGGGCGGAGGTTTCGAGACTACCCGCACCAAATGAGCGGAGGAATGCAGCAGCGGGTGATGATCGGGATGGCACTGTCATGTCGTCCCAAGATCCTCATCGCCGACGAGCCTACCACCGCCCTCGATGTCACCATCCAGGCACAGATCCTCGACCTGCTCCTCGAACTCAAAGAGCGATTCGCCATGTCGGTCCTGTTCATCACGCACGATTTAGGCGTGTTGGCCGGTGTGGCCGATCGCGTCGCCGTGATGTATGGGGGCAGCATTGTGGAGCAGGGCCCGGTCCGCGCCGTCTTCGAGCAACCGGCCCATCCGTACACACGAGGCCTGTTGCACGCGGTTCCGAGGGTGGACCGACCATCCGATCGCATAGAGGGGATTCCCGGCTCGGTCCCCACGGCCACCGCGTGGCCCTCCGGCTGCCGCTTCCATCCGCGTTGTTCGGAGTGTATGAAACGCTGCGAGGTCGATGCTCCTCCATCGTACTCGGCGGGCACAGACCACACCGCGCGGTGCTGGCTGTTAGATCAATCGGAGGGCCAACGCCAATGAGCGAATCGTCCCCTGGTCCATTGGTCGCCATAGAAAACCTCGTCAAGCATTTCCCGGCGAGTACACGCCTGTTTGCTAGGCCGAGTTACCTGAAGGCGGTGGACGGGGTCACGTTGTCGCTGGATCGCGGGGAGACCGTCGCACTCGTCGGCGAGAGCGGCAGCGGTAAGACGACATTGGGACGTTGCGTGCTGCGGCTGACCGAACCGACGAGCGGAACCATTTGGTTCGATGGCACGGACGTCCTTGCCCTCGGGTCGGCCGATATGCGCGCGTTGCGACGTCGTATGCAGATCGTGTTTCAAGACCCGGCCGGCTCCTTGAACCCGCGGATGGCGGTGGGGACGGCGGTGCGGGAACCGCTCGAAGTCCACCGGATAGCTCGCGGAAAGGCGGCACGCGACCGAGTCGCCGATCTGTTCGAGGAGGTCGGCCTCGATCCAAGCTTGACCTCACGTTTCCCACACGAATTGTCGGGAGGGCAGAAACAACGAGTGGGCATTGCCCGGGCCCTCTCGATCGAGCCGGAGTTCTTGGTGCTGGATGAGCCGGTCTCCGCCCTGGATGTGTCGGTTCAGGCTCAGGTGGTCAACCTGCTCACGGACCTGCAGCGCTCCCGCAATCTCACCTACTTGTTTATCGCCCACGACCTTGCTGTCGTGCGGCATGTTGCGACACGCGTCGCTGTGATGTACTTGGGGAGAATCGTCGAGCGCGCCCGAGTGGTGCCGCTCTACGATCGGCCGTTGCATCCGTACACGGCGTCGTTGCTTTCCGCCGTACCGGTGCCGGACCCAACGGTGAAGCGGAAGCGGATCGTGTTAGCCGGCGAAATTCCGAGCCCGCGCAACCCACCACCCGGATGTCCGTTTCATACGCGGTGTCCGCATCCGCTCAAGGACGCGCGGTGCACGACTGACGAACCGGCATTGCGCGAGCTGCAACCGGACCGGTGGGTGGCATGTCATTACGCGGAGAACCCTATGGAAAAGCCAGCCCCGTAACGCAGACAACGCAACGCTCCGGAGAAACGCGATGAACCTCTTTGCCGTGGTTGTCCTGCTGTACCCCATCATCCTGATCGGCGTTAGTCTCTGGCGGGCACGGAGCGTAAAGAGCCACGCCGATTTCATGGTGGCCGGCCGATCTGTTCCGGTGCCGCTCCTCATCGGCACGCTGGTTTGCACGTGGATCGGTTCGGGTTCGCTGTTCGGCGGGGCGGGGCTCGCGTATCGGACGGGTATAGCCGCGTTATGGTTCTCATCCGGTGCGTGGGTGGGGCTAATCGCCGTCTACTTCATCGCCCATCGCGTTCGCCGCATCGCCAAGTATACCGTGCCCGACATTCTCGAACAGCGTTACAACGCCACGGCCCGCGTCCTCGGGAGCATAGCAATCATACTGGCATATGTGACCATCGCCGCCTACCAGTTCCGTGGCGGCGGATGGATTTTGAGCATCATCACCGATGGCGCGATTTCGCCCACCACCGGCATGTACATCGCCGCCGCCACAATCGTGATATTTACCGCCATTGCAGGCATGGTCTCGATTGTCACTGTCGACATCTTCAACGGCGTGATCATCACGCTCGGCGTCTTGTTTGCGCTGCCATACATGGTGTTCCACAACGGGGGCGTCGGTTCGATCCTCGAGAGGCTCCCGGCAGGACACACGACACCGCTGGGGGGACACAATTGGCTGTGGGTTCTCGGCGTCGCAATGCCCACCTTCCTGTTGTTGATGGGCGAGAGTGGGATGTATCAAAAATTCTTCTCTGCGAAAAACGCCTCGGCCGCGCGCCGCGCGGTGATCGGGATGGTTCTCGGTATCGTCCTCCTCGAAACGGCGCTTGCACTACTGGCGGTGGTCGGGCGGGCCGTGTATCCGGATCTCCTGGAGCAGACGTCCATGCTGGGCCGCGCCGCGTCGGAGACCATCATCCTCTTCATCGCACGCAACGGTCTTCCGCCATTTGGGGGCGCCCTGCTGCTTGCCGCGGCGATCGCCATCGTCATGTCCACGGGCAACACTTTCCTCCTAGTCCCTTCAACCAACGTTAGCCGTGACATTTACGAGCGATTCATCAATCCCGATGCCACGGAGACACAAAAACTCAATCTCCAGCGGGTGTTCATCGTGCTGTTCGGTGCCCTGGGGATCGTCCTACTCACGCAATTTCAAACCGTACTCGAAATGGCCCTCTACGCCTACTCGCTGGTGGGCGCAAGCTTGACGCCGGCCTTGCTCGCGGCGTTCCTGTGGAAACGTGTGACCCCTCAAGGCGGTGTGGCATGTATCGGGGGCGGCCTCGGCACCATCGTGGGCCTCGTGATCCTCAGCCGTCTCGGTGTGGGTTTCACCCTCACGTTGGGCGGAACCGCATTCGATTTCGCCAGCAGCGATTACATCGTCATACCGGGTGTGTTGGTATCGGTCGGCTTGATGGTGGTGGTGAGCTTGTTGACGAGCCCCTCACCCCCAGAACAGTGGCAGCCGTTCTTCTCCGAAACCGACGAGGAACCGGCGGCCTGACCAACGATTACGCGAACAGTTCGTTCTGTTCGTCTGTCAGCTCGCCGGTCTCCGGACGAAGCGCTGTCTTCAGCCGCTGGGACCACGCCGACGCGTCGAAGTGAGCCTCGTGACTGAGCATCCGCTTCACCACATCGGGCACGTCATCCAACGCCTCGGCGAGTTCGCCGACGATCTCGCGGGTTTCCTGTAGGCGCAGGTACTCATCGCTGGCATACGCCATGTCCTGCAGAATGGATCCTTCACTCCGCGATGCGACGATTGGTTCGTCGAGTGTCGCAGTGTACACTTCGGTTCGGCGTCTGGGCCCCCGTTCGTCCTCGATGCGCATCAGCCCGACAATGGCATCCGAGCGCCAGAATCTGCCGTATCCGAGCGAGATCATGCGGTCCGGCTTGATTTCCATCCAATACCCTCCCTAGCGACCCATTTTTTTCTTGAGTTGTCGTAACTGCTCATCAGCCATGGCTTCTTTCGTGGCGGCATCCAGCTGGGAACGCAGCAGGTCTTGCTCGAGGTCGCGATCCGGCCGGACACCTCCGGCGCGCTCGATGTCGCGCCACGCCGCCTCCACTCTTGCCGTGGCATCTGCTCCCATGGTTTTCTGCCGCATCTGCTTGAGCTGCTCCCGCATCTGCGAGAATTCTTTCTGCGCGAGTTCGGCCTCCGCTCGCTGCGCTTCGAGCTTTCGTTCGAGCACTGAAATGTGTTCCGAATGTTTCGCGGCGAAGCGTTTCGCGATCTCCACCGTCTCCCAGTCCTCGATGCCCTCCGCCAGCTTGCCGCGCCGCTCGGCATCCCGCGACTGCTCGCGTTCCCTTTCGAGCCGCTGGGCCGTCCTGGCTATCTGCTCGCCCATTTCGTCCAGCGACACGCGCGCCTCTACCACGGCGTCGTGCATCAGACCCGCAGCATCGCCCCCCGATGCGGTCGTATCCAGCATCACGTCGAGAGCCTCTCGCAGCCGTTCAAACACTAGCTTTTTCGAACCGTCTTAGCATAAAAAGGCGTAAACACCCTCGCAACCTTTTTCGACTTACAGGTCGGACACACCGGTCGCTGCCGCGCGTGTTTCGCAACGCTCTCGATGCGCACAAACCGCTTGCCGCAGCCTTCGCACTGGTATTCGTAGGTCGGCATGAAACTCGCGTGATAAAAGCTCGTGGGATAACTGGACGATATAGTGCCGTTGCCGGCGGGGTCAAGGCGCCCGGTCCGTTCACCGGCGGCCCCCTCGTGCCGCGCGTCCGTGGCAGGCCATGGCCTGCCAACCCGCTAGGCGATATTATATTGAATCATGCGAGGACTCATTGCCATCTTCCTCATCACCAGCGCGACAGGGTGCGCACCAGCAGAGCATTCCGAGAACAGCGCCATCTGTGGGATAACGATGCTCGCGAGCACCGCGATGATCATCGATCAGCTCACCAACGAGTACAAGGCCCTCACCGAAGCGCCCGAAGGCTTGGAAGGCACGGTCGCCACGCGGGCGGTCGGGTACGGCACGACACCCGCGACCGCGGTGATCGGAGACGACGGCACCGTTGCCGTCGAGTACGCCGGTCTGGGGTTTCCCAAAACCCCGGGCTTCGGCGCCGCCTTGGTGGATGATTCGAGCGAGGTGTTTTACGGAATTCTCATCTGGGACATGGACCCGCCCCCCGACGATTTTCCCAGAATCGGTACCATCGCCGACGCCAACGTGGTCATGCCGCTGATCGGGGTGCTCATCAATTGGGGAATGGTCAACTCCGGGCGCTGCCCGCTCTTCGCACCGCTGGACTCAACGCCGCGATAACGGGCAGCGGCGCACCAACCGAACCCAAGCAAGTCCGACGTTTCACGCGCTCCCGGCGGAGAGGCCCCGCCGCCGCGGTCGGACGCGACCCGTCGGGTCTGCTGGCCCCGGGGTGGTGTGAGGCGGGGCACCGTACACACGCAACAATCCGCTACATTGGTAGGCCCGGCAGAGGGAACATCCGAGAGCAAGGTTTCGGTGTGAGGAGGAACGGACCCAAGTCGGCCGGGGTATGGTCCGGAACAGAGGCCAAGCAGCGAGTGCTATGATCTATATATGTGTGCCCGCGCACAACGACGCGAAAACGGTAGGGCTGGTGCTGTGGAAGATTCGGCAAGTGTTTGGGTCGTTTCCGAGGGAGTATCAGTTGCTCGTCGCCAACGACGGGTCGGACGACGCGACCCAGGAGGTGCTGGAGAGCTACGAACACGTGCTCCCGATGGCGGTGGTCGGACGCACCAAACCGCTGGGCTACGCCAGAACGATCGAGGAACTTCTCCGTCGCGCCTTGCGGCTCACCGACCGGCCAAAGCGAGACTGTGCCGTGACCTTGGGGGGCGACTTCCGAGTATCGCCCACGGTCGTGCCGGACCTCATCCGCCGGATCGAGTCGGGCGCGGACCTGGTTGTAGCAGAGGCGAACGGCGGCCCCCAGGGCCTGGGGCAGCGTATCGTTCAGCGCATGTCTCCATGGCTCCTCAGGCCGGGAGTCAATGTCCCGGGCGTGCGTGACTTGTTATCGGGCGTCTGTGCCATTCGGCTGGTCACCCTCAAGCGCTGCCTCGGGGACAGGAACGGTGCGCTATTGGAGGCGGAGGGAATCAGCGCCCGTGCCGAGCTGGTGGCGAGGACGGCAGTCTATGCCAGGCAAATCACGGCAATCCCCGTCGAGTCCACCGACCTGCGGGAGGCGCCGCACCGGCACCGTTCGGTTTCCCTAGCGTGGCAACTCTTCCGTGCCGGGCAGACCCTCCATGTTCCGCAGCCGGAGACGGCTGTCCAGAGGGCATCGTGAGGGTGGCGGCACTCGCAGCGGCGGCACTCACGGTGATCGCGCTTCCCGTGAGCGGCCAGGCCGACGGCGCGTCGTCCGGCACCGGGTCGCTTGGTCCCCTGGACCGGTTCCCGATTGGCGAAACGCTGCTGTTCGACGGCAAGTGGGGGCTGGTGCGGCTTGGGCGGGCCTCGATGGAGGTCGTGGGCATCGACACCATCAGGGGAGAGCCCACGGTCAACTTCCGTTTCCGGATGAACGCCAGCCTGCTCGGCGTCGTGCACTTCAGCAACCGATTCGACTCGTGGGTAGGCATAGACGACTTCATGTCCCGACGGTTCACCCAGGAGTTCGACGAAATGGGCAGCCGCCGTACCACCGCTTACGAGATCTTCCCCGACTCAGGCATTTTTTGGGAACAAGGCGTCGATACCGCGCAGGCCAGCTCGGAGAACCCACTCGACGACACGGCGTTTTTCTATTGGATTCGGTCACTCGAACTGGAGCCCGGCGAGCGGCACGAGTTCAACAACTATTTCCGGCCCGACCGCAATCCCGTCGTCATCGAGGTTATCAAGCGCGACACAATCGACGTACCGGCCGGCCGGTTCCCGACGATCATGATCCACCCCATCATCAAGGGCGGGATGTTCGCGGACAACAAGGATGGACGAGTCTGGATCAGCGACGACGAGCGTCGGCTTATCGTGCAGATGAAAACCAAATTGCCGGTCATCGGGACGATTACGATGCGCCTCATCGAGGTGATCGACCCACGGGGCGGCGCCACATCGACCGAAGTCACCAATGCGGACAAGGTGCGGCAACGCTGAGGGAACCGCGAACCGCCACTTTAGGGGGACACCCTCACCGAAACGAGATCTGCCGACAGAAAAATGAGGCCCGCCGGCCTCGCGCCGATCTTGTCGCGCGTTCGCTCAGGATTGAGACTCGCCCGGGCCGGCCACCTTTTCCCGCACTTTGCGGGCGGTGTCGGGACTGATGATCTTTAAAATCAAGTAACAGACGAACCCGACGGCCGCGAACGAGAGCAACGTCCACAGCAACGAAAACGCGAACCCGATCACTCCGAGCAGCAGCTTCAGCGCCACGAGGCCGATCAAGCCGACAATTGCGTATCCAGCTAAGGTGCGAACCATATGTATCTCCACCATAATGCTTCTCAGTATCTCCTACGGTATAGCGTCCCGGGGGGTTTCACAAACGAGTTAGGTCGTGGCCTCGCCTGACGTAGTCGTGGTCGGCGGTGGCGTCGTCGGGGCGGCGTGCGCGCGCTGGCTCGCGCAGCGCGGGTTGGGCGTGCGCATACTGGACAGCGCGGCCGAGGACGGTGTTGCGAGCGCCGCGGCCCCGGGATTGCTCGCGCCCCTCGCGGGAACGACGGCAGACGACCCCCTCCTGAGTCTCAAGGTGCGCGGGCGGGATTTGTATCACGATGTGGCGCCGTCACTGAAGGAAGAAACGGGAATCGACATCCGCTTGTGGACCGAGGGTATCGTGCATGTGGCCCTCACGCGCGATGACATAAGCCGTCTGACCGATCAGATCGCCTGGCAACGCCAGATGGGTTTCAAATCGGACTGGCTCTCGCTGGATGACTTGCGCCAGCGACATCCCGGGGTGTCCCCAAGGGCATTGGGGGCCAAGCTCATGCCAGAGGGCGGGGTACTCGATCCCCGGCTCCTCGTGGAAGCTCTCCTTGCGTCCGCCGCGGCGCACGGCGCCGTGACGACACGGGGCGAACGAGTAACCGAAGTGCTGACGGAAGCCGGCTCCGTCGTCGGGGTGCGCACGGCAACCGAAACGGTGCCGACCGGAGCCGTGGTGATCGCGGCCGGCGCGTGGTCCGGTCAAATCGGAGGGCTTCCGCGTCCGCTATCTGTGGAACCAATACGCGGGCAAATGATCGCAGTGGGGTGGCCGGATCAGGAACCTCCGGCAGTCATCTACGGTGGGTCCGGCTACGTGATACAGCGTGGTAACGAAGCGGTGGCGGGCACGACGGTGGAACATGTCGGATTCGACGCGTCGGTCACCGAAGACGGCGTAGCAAAGGTGTTGGCCATGGTGGGCAGCATCTTCCCCAGTCTCGACGGCGCGGCGGTCACCCGAACATGGGCCGGTCTTCGCCCGGGCACACCGGACGGACAACCCATCGTCGGCCGTGATGCCGAAGTCGAGGGGCTATGGTACGCCACAGGTCACGGACGCCACGGATTCCTCCTCGCGGCGATCACCGGCCAGATCATCGCGGCGTTGTTTGCAGGCGACTCAGTCGAACAGGACATCACATCCATCGATCCGGCACGGTACTGGCAAATCTAAGCGCACCAGCGGTTCCTCGAGCACACTGGCTTGGTAAGGCACTGGTATAGTTTGAAATCCCGTGAGTGGCGCGGGAGCCCCGTAGACTCGGAGCGCGTATCCACGAGCTTTGTGGAACGCCAGAACCTGACCATGCGAATGAACATCCGGCGGCTAACGCGCTTGACCAACGGCCACTCGAAGAAGCTGGAAAATCACGGCCACTCCATTGCCTTGCACTACATGTACTACAATTTCGCACGCAGCCATGAGACGCTGACGAAGCGGGCGGGAGGCATCCACACGACCCCGGCGATGGCTGCGGGAGTGGCCGGTCACGTCTGGAAGGTGTCGGAGATCGTGGCGCTCCTCGAAGCTATCGAGAAGTGAACTGGAGATTGGAGACCAACGGCCTAGCGAAATACCTTGTCTTCCTGGTGAGTGGTGATCGCATCAATGAAAATGGTGTAATGTGGGAAGATAATGGAAAAAGATGCGATAGGCCGCCGGGGTTTTTTGTTCGGCGTATGCGGTCCAGACTTTCTCGCCTTTTGGTCCCGTTTTGGACCGAAACGGGTGTACTTGGAGTGATTTGTGTTTCGGGCTGTGTTCCAGAAATCCTAAGGCTCTTTGAACTCTATCATGCTTTCGTTGGTCGTGCTGTTTGAGATGTTCTAATGCATCCTTGGCCACATCCGAAAAACGTAGCTTGAACGGCAAAACCGTTTAATCGATTATTTCGAGATCACGATATTGCGCGAATGAACCAAGGTCATGCCCATCGCCGCTTGCCGCTTGCTCCAATCCTCGATCCACCATTTGTAAGGAATCACGGTTCCGCCACAGCCAGAGCTCATCGCGGGGCACGTCCGGCGGGATGTGAGCATCTTCAGAAGTGAACCGCGCCCACTCCACATACCCAACAGTCTCTGTCGTTACCGATTTCGTCGCGCGGTGTTCACCCGTGGTCCAAAAATTGGACGGTTGAGGCGATGTCATTGTCTTACTCCTCTTCCTCTGTGTCCTTTACCACACGGTTTAAGAGATCGCGAACCTTTCGCATGGCTTGGATCGGCATGACAAACCGCACCCCAACCGGCTTGATCTCTACTTCGGGGGCGTCGCCCTTCATGTCGGCTAATGGCAGTTCCAGGCGTCCGAATGTCCAGTAGAACTTGTCGCCGACTAGCTGTAGGTGCAGGTGCTCACAAAACACAGGTTCCATGTCCTGCGGCTCTCGCCACTCAGCCTTCAATTTGATCTTGCGAGGCTCCTGCGTCTCGGCTGGCTCGCCCATTTCTTAGCCTTCTTCCGTCTATCTCTACCTTGTAGTATGGCGCAGTTTCCTTGAAAACTTCAGTGATATTTACTGAAGAAATTCAGTGGTATTCTACACTAAATATCTCAAGAATACAGCAAGAAAAGGCAGCGAATTTTGAGAAAAAACCCAACTCATTGCAACAAAACAACTTAGGATGCCTCCGAGCGGGCTCGTTCACCGACTTTTCTTGGTGTATTCCAGTAATATTTGGTGGAGTTGGAGTTGCCCGGGCAATGAACTCTAGCATCTAGAGGGCATCGGGGCGCGAATTGCCCCGGCAAATGTCAAGAGCTGCCAACATTCACACTGTACCAGTGCCCTTGGTAAGCGGTGCGGCCTTCCTTGGTCGAGCCGTGGCCTGCATCGGGCGTGGTAGCTACTTTTCTCAGGTTATGGAACTCGTACAGCTAACCGCCGACAAGCCGGACGGCATCCGCGCGCGGCAGCCCGAACGCAAGCCGCCATGGCTCAAGGTGCAAGCCCCCGGCGGACCCAATTATGTCGAGATACGGCGACTCATGCGCGACCTCGACCTGCATACCGTGTGCGAGGAGGCGCGCTGTCCGAATATCGGCGAGTGCTGGGAGCATCGGGCGGCAACGTTCATGGTGCTCGGCGACAAATGCACACGCAACTGCGCCTACTGCGCGGTTTCGCATGGAACGCCGACCGAATACGACCCGGACGAGCCCGCTCGCCTGGCGCGGGCGGTCGAGAAGATCGGGCTGAACCACGTCGTGATCACGAGCGTCGATCGTGACGACCTCCCCAACGGCGGTGCCGAGATCTTCGCCGCGTGCGTCCACGAGATTCGGAGCCGCCTGCCTCACACAAGCGTCGAGTTGCTCATTCCGGATTTCAAGGGGAGCGAAGCGGCGCTGCGCATGGTGGTGACGGCACGACCCGACATCCTGAATCACAACCTGGAAACTGTTCAGCGCCTGTATCGGATGGCACGACCCGGCGGATCGTATCCGCGTGCCCTAGAACTGCTCCGGCGCGCAAAAGCCATGGATCCCGCGTCGGTCACCAAGTCGGGCCTCATGTGCGGTCTGGGTGAGGAGTGGGACGAACTGCTGGGTGCGATGCAAGATCTCTGCCGTGAGGGAGTGGATCTCCTGACGCTCGGCCAGTACCTCCGACCCTCGGCGAGCCACCTGCCAGTGGCCAGATTCTACACACCGGCGGAGTTCGATGATTTGCGCGACGCGGGCCTCGAGATGGGATTCCGGCACGTGGAAGCCGGCCCACTGGTTCGGTCGTCGTATCACGCATGGGAGCAGGCGCGCCGCGGCGCGCCGGCATAGCGGTCGGCCGCGTCGGGATACCGGCCAGAGCCCGCGCCGGCCACGACCGGATCGCAGCGCCTATGGGTTTCAGCAGAGCACCCTCCACGAGAGGTGGAACCTCCGCCGATTGCGAAAGCTTTGACCACTTCATCCGTTGATCACGATACTGCATGAAAGAGGACCGACCTGTGGCTAAGAGTTTCGACGTGATCGTTGTGGGAGGCGGGCCAGCCGGATACGTGTGCGCCATTCGGTGCGCCCAACTCGGACTGAGCACTGCGTTGATCGAGCGTGACAAGCTCGGCGGCGTGTGCGTCAACGTGGGCTGCATTCCCAGCAAGGCACTCCTTCACAGCGCATCACTGGCTCGCACGATTCAGCACGACGCGAAACGCCTGGGGATACTCGTGGGCGAGGTCACACTCGATTTCGGGGCGGCAGTCAAGCACTCGCGTCAGGTGAGCGAGCAGAATGCCAAGGGCGTCGAGTTCTTGATGCAGAAGAACAAGATCACCGTGGTGACGGGCACGGCGTCTCTGCAGCCCGCGAAGCAAGTCAAGGTAGGAAACGATACCTACGCCGCGACCAAGGCAGTGATCCTGGCAACGGGCACCCGGGTGAAGGGGATTCCGCAGATTGGCCTCGAGATCAACGAGACTACGGTCATTTCCACCGACGAAGCGCTGTTTCTGAACAGCGCTCCGCAGTCGATGGCCATCGTCGGCGCCGGAGCGGTCGGGATGGAGTTCGCCGACGTTTTCAACGCGTTTGGTACGAACGTGACCGTCATCGAGATGTTTCCCCGCCTCTTACCCATCGAGGACGCCGAGTCCTCCGACGCCCTGGCCAAAACGTTCAAGAAACGAAAGATCGACACACTCCTGGGAGCTAAGATCAAAAGCGCTACCGTGGCACCGACGAGTGTGACGCTCGAGGTGGAGGTCGGCGATGCGGTCAGAACAGTTCAGGCAGACAAGGTGCTGATGGCGGCGGGGCGCGCGTTGAACGTGGAGGATTTGGGCTTGGACGCCGTCGGCATCGAGCTAACCGATGGTGGGTTTGTCGGCGTTGACGATCGGCTCCGCACGTCAGTGGACGGATACTACGCCATCGGTGACATCGCCGGGCCGCCTATGCTGGCACATAAGGGGAGTCGCGAAGGCATGTACGTCGCCGAGCTTCTCGCCGGTCACTCACCTGCGCCCATCAAGTATGACAACATCCCCAGCGTAACGTATTGCCACCCCGAAGTCGCAAGTGTGGGGCTCACGGAAGACCAGTGTAAGGAAAGGTCGCTCGAGTATGCGGTTGGCCGGTTTCCCTTCAGCGCGAACGGACGAGCGAGGGCGTCGAGGGAGACCGACGGGTTCGTCAAGATCATTCGAGACAAACAGTACGGCGAAATCTTGGGAGCCCACATCGTCGCCTCCCATGCGAGCGAGTTGATCCATGAACTCGTAGTGGCGCGGGAGAACGAGTACACCGTCGAGGAGCTCCACCTCGCCGTCCACGCCCACCCGACCCTGTCGGAGGCCGTGGCGGAGGCGGCACTCGACGCAATGGGAAGGGCGGTGCACACCTGAGGGTGGGTTCCCGCGATCCAATCGGCGTCGCGTTGGGAAGCATCGGCGCCGGGTCTTGTGTCGGCGCCTCGTTGATTACCCTGGGGCTCGTAGTGTACCGGTCCCTGCCGGAGAGTGCAGGAGACTCCGATCTCGATCGGCGTTTCCTCGTTATCACCGCGGGTCTAGTCATCGGAATGGTCACGGCCATGGCCACAGCCTTCGCCCTGTCACGCACCATCCCGGATCCGTGGCGCCGCGGCGTGATCGTCGCCAGCACGGTGTTCGCCGCGACCATCCTGGCAGCGCTGGCCGCCCCTGTCGATCTGCTGGCCGGCAGTACAGGCCTCATCGTCTACACCGCGGTGCTGCTCGCAGCGGCGAAACATGCACACAACAAAGCCAAGGCCGCGAGTCGCAGTTGAGTTCACACGTGGCCGTAGTCGAATTGGGGCGCGCCGACTACGGAGAAACCCTCGAGTTGCAGCGCAGAATCGCTCACGCCAGAATCGACCGCGTGATTGGCGGCGATGTGCTGCTCCTCGCGGAGCACGACCCCGTCATCACGTTGGGGCGCTCGTTCCACGCAGAGAATCTGTTGAGGACGCCGGAGCAACTCGAAGCACTCGGAGTGTCGGTCTTCGAGGTCGAGCGTGGCGGGGACGTCACCTACCACGGCCCAGGCCAGCTGGTCGGCTATCCGATCTACGATCTCACCGAGCACGAGCCCGACCTCCACGTCTATCTACGACAGATCGAGCAGTGCCTCATCGATACGCTGGGCGCGTTCGGTGTCACCGGAAGCCGACGCGAAGACTTGACCGGCGTTTGGGTGGGGAGTCGCAAGATCGCAAGCATCGGGATCCACGTGAAGAAATGGGTGACATGGCACGGATTTGCCCTCAACGTTGCCACGGACTTGGCTTCCTTCGATCTCATCGTACCCTGCGGCATAGACGACGTGGTCATGACGACGATGCAACGGGAATTGGCGGAGCGCGCACCCCATGATCTCTGGGGACGCGTGTCGGACGGGGTCGTAGAGGCATTCAGTGCTGTGTTCGGACAGACGCCGTTGACCATGGCGCTGGACGATCTCAGAGAGACGGTGGGAATGTGAGATGAGGTTTTAGGTTGGAGGCGTCAGTTCCTACCCATCCTGGCACCAGACACCTAGCTTGCCCCCATCAATTCGAAGAACCGCCCAAACACTCTTACACCTTTCCAGAACTGGTCGAGCGAGAGTTTCTCATTCGGCGCGTGCAACCGATCGTCCGGCAGGCCGACGCCCGTCAGCACGACCGGCGCCCCACCCGTCGCCAGCAGCGGGACGATGGGTATCGATCCTCCAGATCGAATCGAAACGACCTCGCGTCGCTCCACCTCGCGGAAAGCGCGTCGGATACAATCGAAGGGGGGAGCCGTGACATCCGCCTGCACCGGATCGGCGCCATGCACGAAATCCAGGGAAATTTGCGCGTACGGGGGTGCAAGCTCCTTGACGCGTTTGCGCAACTGCCGCTCGACCGTCTTAGCTCGCTGCCGCGGCACAAGACGCAAGCTCACCTTCGCGCTCGCCACCGCAGGAATAACCGTCTTGGCGCCCTCCGCGGTAAAACCGCCCGTAATGCCGTGAATTTCAAATGTGGGCAAGGCCCAAGTCCGCTCCAGAGGCGTGCGCCCCGCGATCCCCGTGAGGGCCTTGGCGCCAACTTCCCGTTGCCGGTACGTGCGCTCGTTGAACGGAAGTTGCTTCCACGCCTTCCGCTCCGCCGCCGAGGGCCGTTCGACAGCTTCGTAGAGCCCGGGAATGCGGATCCTGCCATTCGGGGATTTGAGTTGCCCCAGAATGCGAACCAGCGCCTCATGAGCGTTCGGCGCGACGCCACCATACAATCCCGAGTGCAGGTCGCTCTTCAGCGTCCTGACGGTGATTTCGCAGTAGCAGATGCCGCGTAGCGCGGTGTACAGCGCCGGCCACCCGGGCGCATAGTACGACGAGTCCGAGACCAGCACCGCGTCGGCGGCGACCCGCTGCGGTTCCCGGTGCAACAGGTCGGTCAGGACTTCGCTTCCCGTTTCTTCCTGTCCCTCGATCAGAAACTTGACGTTGACCGGTGGGGAGCCCGAGCGCGTCACGGCCTGATACGCGGCAACGATGGAGAATACTTGCCCCTTATCGTCTGTTGCGCCGCGAGCGTACACATTCCCGTCCCTGACCGTGGGCTCGAACGGTGGCGTGTCCCACAGGTCGAGGGGGTCCGGTGGTTGGACGTCGTAATGCCCGTATACCAGCACGGTGGGACGACCCGGTACGTGTGGGCTCTCCGCCCACACAACGGGATGTGTGTCGCTGCCGAGCAGTGTTGCGGTGCAACCCGCGCCGTCCAGGTGATCCGCAAGCCACTGCGCCGCCTTACGGCAATCGCGATCATGCTGTGGGGAGGTCGAGATGCTGGGAATGCGCAAGAATGCGTCGAGTTGCTCCAGCGTCGTCTTGTTACTTTCGTGAACAAAATTTTCGATAGTCATGGGTCATAATATGGCTTCACCGGCGGGCTCCGGTGAAGGCCGCGTTTCCCTAGTCATCTTCGGTCCCGCGGGTATATTCGCTGATATGCGCACCACTTCGTCGTTCGAGATCTTTCCCAACGAGCCCTCTGAGCGGAGTCTCGCGAAGGCACGCCGGTTCCGTCAGGAAGGCCGTGTGCGTGAATCGGAGCAGGAATACCGACAGGTCATGGATCGCCAACCGGGCCTGCGGGCGAGTTGGACCGAATGCTTCGACCTCCTCCGTCGATCGGGCCAAGCTGAGCAAGCACTCGCTTTGGCGGCGGATGCCGAACGCACTTTCTCGAGGGAAGCGTTCCCCATCGCACTACGCGGAGCGGCACTGATCGAGCAAAAGCGGTTTCCGGAGGCCCTAGAAGCGTTGGAGGTCGCGGTGGACCGAGATCCGGGACTCGCGCTCACGTGGCATGAGTTGGGATATGCCGCGCACCGGATCGGCGAGGGATCACGCGCGTTAGCGGCTCTCGATCGTGCGTTCGCCCTGGAACCACACACCGAAACGCTCACACTGCGCGGCCGCATTCTTCGGGAGTCAGGCGAGTTTTACGCGGCCACTGTTGCGTTCGAAGCGGCAATGCACTCTGCAACCCATGACGGCCAACGCGCCGAGATTCAGCGAGAGGTCTA
>JADFPO010000003.1:13782-38976 GCA_022562295.1 Gemmatimonadota bacterium | reverse complement strand
CGCTCACACTGCGCGGCCGCATTCTTCGGGAGTCAGGCGAGTTTTACGCGGCCACTGTTGCGTTCGAAGCGGCAATGCACTCTGCAACCCATGACGGCCAACGCGCCGAGATTCAGCGAGAGGTCTACGTCACGCAACGCCTTGGCGATTTTGCGCCTAGACGCCCTAACGAGCTGACGCGTGCGGAGCGGTGGTTTGCAGAACACGGGACGGTGGTACTCGCCGCGGTCGACGGTGACGGAGGGCCACCACCCACGAGCGGTGAATTGCTACAGGCGTTTGTGACTTTGGCTCGAGATCGTGACTGGAGTTTCGGACAAGTCATCGGTGTGGGGCAGGACGCACTGTGGACCACCATGGCCGACGAGTTCGGCCTCGCCGTTGATTCGCCTGACCAAGTCAACGGGGAACGTGTGCCGCTCATACTCGCCGAGCGACCTCCCAAGGACGACCTCCAATGGGGAAGTCTCGTCGAGAGCGTTCGTGACGGAGGCCGTGGTTTGATCTTCGTATTGTGGCACCCGGCCGACGAAACCTCGCACGCCGACGTCGTAGGTGGCCTGGAGGAAAACGGCGACCCCCTACCGTTCCGCATCGATTCGGCGGACGCCCTCGTGATGGCCCAACACCCTCGCGCCACCGTCGCCGACCGTGATGTGGTTTTCCCGGGCCCAACGCCGTAAGCCTTGGCGGCCGAATAACTCACCGCAGCGCCGCACCCATTGCTTGCCGAAGGATCCGTAATGTCCGAACCCGCGATTGATCGCCAGCGACTCAGCATCAATCAGATCGTCAAGAGCCAGCTGGACGTCGCGGCCGACCTGATCGGCCTCGATGAGTCCATGCGCCTGCTTCTGCGGATGCCCTTTCGCTCGGTGTCAGTCGAAGTTCCCGTTCGGATGGATGACGGACGGCTCGAGGTATTTCGCGGCTATCGGATACAACACAACGGCGCGCGCGGCCCGACCAAAGGCGGTGTGCGGTACCATCCCGAAGCCGATGAGGAGGAGGTGTTGGGACTCGCGACGACGATGACCTGGAAGACGGCGTTGCTCGACATTCCATTTGGCGGCGCCAAGGGAGGAATACAGGTGGACGCGCGCGCTCTCTCGCAGCGAGAACTCGAGGGCGTCACCCGCCAATTCACGCGCCGCATCGCACTGTTGCTCGGTCCGTATCGGGACATTCCTGCCCCCGACATGAACACCAATCAGCAGGTGATGGCCTGGATGCTCGACGAGTATTCGGCGAAGTACGGGTACACACCAGCCGCCGTGACAGGCAAACCGATAGCGCTCGGTGGTTCACTCGGGCGAGAAGAAGCCACCGCACGGGGCGCACTGTTCATCATGCGGGACTACAGCCGCGACACGGGCGTTCCCCTTAAGGGGGGACGAGTCGTGATTCAGGGCTTTGGCAACGTCGGCGCGCATCTCGGACTCTTTCTCTACGAAGAGGGAGCAAAGGTCATCGCCGTCAGTGACGCAGAGGGAGGGTTGCACAACAAAAACGGACTCGACATGCCGGCACTCTTCCAGCACGCATACAAAGAACACAAGTCAGTGTGGGACTTCGACGGTGGCGACCACATCACGAACGAGGAACTCTTGGATATGCCGTGCGAATGGCTCATTCCTGCAGCGCTGGGCAGCGTGATAACCAAGGAAAAACACGCCAAGACGCTGGACTGCAAAGTCATCGTCGAAGCCGCGAACAGTCCCACTACGCCCATTGCCGACAAGGAATTGGAGGCTCGAGGGATTCAGGTGCTACCGGACTTCTTGGTCAACGCCGGCGGGGTGGTGGTGAGCTATTTCGAGTGGACCCAGAACCTCCAACAGGAACCTTGGACCCTAGAACAGGTCAATCGCAGCCTGCGCAACAAGATGACGCAGGCGTACGATATTGTGCGGCACATGGCTGAAGAACGCGGCGTGCCCTGGCGAACCGCGGCCCTTGCCATTGCCCTCGAACGCGTCGCCGAGGCGGAGGCATTGCGGGGCGGCAGATGAGGGACCCCACCCAATCCACGGCTAGAGCGACATCCGTAGGCCGATGCGGCGAGACGGTCGGTCGGTGACATCGTTCGGCTCGTAAGCAAAGTCCACATCGATCGACCCCAGTTCCAGCGTGGCACCGTACGTCATGGCCGCGCCATCCGATGCGGCCAGACCGGATTTATGGGCGAGACGCCCCACGATGCCCACACCACCCACAACGATCCCTCCCTCCCCACCGAGTACGACCCGCGATCGCCGACCCTCCGGCCACTGTATCTCGATCGTCGACAGCAGTCGAACGGTACCCTGCGGATCGACGTAGTTCATCGTAAACCCGGTTCGTATTAGCCGTGCCATCTTGAAGTCGGAGCCGCGCCAATTGCCACCGAGGTTTTGAACCGCAAAGCCAAGGGCCATGATGTCGAACACGGCGATCGCCAAGCCGACATCAGCACTCACGCCGTTGTGCCGCAACGTTACGAGGTCCTGTGCCGCGTACTTGCCTGTGGCGCCCAAGGCAATGAGGCCAAAACGATACACCAGCGATCCGACGGCCAGTAGTTCGCTTGCGTCGGCTGGGGCACCGGCCGGCATCTGCGGCACCGGCGTTGTTCCGAGCTTGAAGTGCCGCAATCCTACGCCGACGTCGAACTGGCCCACCCGCCACCCGACCGCCGCCGTGGTGAGGACTGCGTCAAATGGAGCGGCCTGATATCCGACTTCCAGGACCACGCGGCGTATGGTCGCGAGGCCCGCCGGGTTGGTGAACACGCTGCCGGCGGTCCCGACCAGCGCCACACCGGCGCCGTTCAGCCCCGCCGAGCGAACCGAAGCCGCCACCCCCCCCAGCGCCGACTCGCCCGCAGGCTGAGCCGTCACCGGCGGTGATCCGCCCACTGAGAGCCCGGCACACACCGCGCAAACGCGAACGAATGTCGCTGGGAAAGCCACGGTTCTTGGCTCGCCAGATGCCAACACGGGAGGACGTCTCACCGAATACGCAGCACGTTGAGGCGCACGGCACCTGACAGTGTCGCACCGGTGAGATCGGTGAAGGCCACGCGAAATCCCGCATCGTCGGCAGACTGGAGCACGCGATAATAGTCCCCCGATCCCGCGCGAAGCACGCCCTGCCGGTCGAAAGAGGGAGACCGCAACACCACCGGGACGAGTGGGAAGGGGAAGGGAAACCGATCAGCCGACTGCTCGTTGAAGCTCTCGAACGTGGTCCGGAAACTCCAGGTCGTGTACCGCAGCCGCGCGGGTTTCAAGGAGTCGGCCAGGATCGAGTCCGGAAGATCGGATACCCACGTGGCCAAGAACCACTGAGGCAACAACTTACTCAACGGGAGCCCCGTGGCTCGCTCGACATTGTCGCTGCCCGTCAGATCGGTCTCCGACAAAATGCGGGGCAGACCGTCACCGAATTGATCGACGAGCCACCGCAGGAAGAGCCAACCTGCCCCACGCTCTCGTAACGTCCCGGTCCCGTCCCTGGGCGGCAGGACGAATACCGCCCCAGGGTCGCGCAAGTAGTCGTACACGTTGACCAAGTTGCCGCCCACGAACCGGTTGAAACGTGCCTGATTGCCAAGATCGCGGAAATGCAACCCACCGAGTTCCTCCGATAGATGCGACATCGCCTCGTTCAGCCACAACACCTCGAGCGCGCCGGTGCGAAGCATGGCATGCTGGTGGAAGTTGATCATGTGCTGAAACTCGTGAATGAATGTCACCGGCACCTGCTGCAGTATCCGCTGTACCGAGAACGAACACGTCACCGTCCCTTCCGGATCCGGAGCGATGGCGAAAAACACCTCCGCCCGGTTGGAACGCGGATCGTTGATGCTTCCGGGATTGATGTCGACCGCGAAAAAGAACCCCGCAATGAACGATTGCTCGCACGTCTCCTTCGGCGTCAGCGCGTTTACGACGGGGGTCAAGAGGATGGCCAGCCGATCGTCATTATCGACATCCGATTCTGCCCCGAAGGCGCGTGTAGCCACCCCGTAGAGGTCGTCATCAAACATCGACCCCAACTCGTCGAACTCTTCGGCAGTCAGGCCAGGCGCGGGCGCGTCGATATCCTCGTAGATCACCGCGTGCGAACCGACATACTTTGCCTCCGCCCGCACGGTTCGAAAATCCTCGAGGCTGCAGGTAATGCTCCCACAGACTTCAAAATTCCTCCGCTGCCCGGGCTTGATCGCCGCCGCCGGAGCGGGTGGGGCGTTGGGGGGGGCATCCACAGCCGCTGGACGAGGGAGCCGCGCGATCTCGCGCTCGAGCTGCCTCAGGTACAGGTCGAACCGCTCCGCATGCGGTAGGCGCGTCTGCCCCTGGTGCTCGCGCTGGATGGGCACAGTGGGAGCATCGGCGGTCAGTCGGTATCCCACCGACTCGCCCGGAGTACCGGAAACCGATTGTGGAGCCATGAGATATTCAGCTCCATTGGGACCGGCTCCTGCCAAGGTGGCACAGCCCTGCAACATGGCCGGCGACAGGGAAACGAACTCTCCGACCCGCAGTGAGATCAGACCCGCGGAAGCCGTGTACTCGCCGAAAACCGGATCGGATGTCGCGTTCCCGGCATGAGCACGAAACCCCACGGGCCCCGGCGCCAAACATGGTGGAACTCGGATCGTCACGCTCGTATCGGAAAGCGAGGCCGTCGCCGGCTGCACCTCGATCCCACCCACGGTAAAGGAGGTCGCGGCCGTCAGATTGGTTCCAACAGCGACGACTTGATCGCCGCCCTGAAAGCTCGTTGGCGTGACAGCCGTGAGTATGGGGGTTCTGGAAATGGTAACGGTGAAGACGACCGCCTTGCTCAGATCGTTCTCCAACTCCGCTCGTACGAGACTCGTGCCTTCGACGGGGCTGAGGGTGTACCGCACCTGCGCGGTTCCAACACCATCGGTCACGGTCACCGAATCGCTGAGCGAGCCACCACCAGCTGGCTCGCTCGTGATGGACCACCGCACTGCAACGCGCGGAACCGCCTCCCCGGTTCTCGAGACCACGGTGACGCGCAGCGGCAGGCGACTGCGTCCCGGAGCGGTTTGGGCGTCGGTCTCGGCGACCTTGGCGATCGCCGCCGGTTCCGGACCGCTGTCTTCGTCGGTGAGACACCCTCCGGTGACTGCCGCGATCAACACGACCAACCCCCACCATCGCAAGGCTGGCCGGTAGTCGGCGATCATCGAGCCCCGATTCGTAGCATGTTGGCTGTGTGACTCCGTGGCACAGGGAGATCGGCCGCTGCAATGAAACCGATTCCTGCCGACCTCGCCACCGCATCCGTTCGGCCAAACCGACGCCGAGGCGGCCACCACAGCTGCCACGGCCAGGTCCGTACCAGATATCGTAACTCTTTATATTACAATCGGATACAGCTCGCAATCATGTTTTGACAACGCCCGGGAGCCAGGGTAGCTTTCGATTATCTCGAAGCCAGCCGATGGGCACGTGGCCTTTGCCCTATCGGTGTTCTGGGCCGAACGGCAGGACCATTCCTCCACACGAATCAAGGCACAGTGAGCTTCGTTCACCTACACACTCACTCGGAATACTCGCTGCTCGACGGCGCCAACCGGATTCCGGATCTCATCCGGCGAACCGCCGACATGGGCATGGACAGCCTGGCAATCACCGACCACGGCAACCTTCATGCGGCCTGGCGATTTTACCAGCAGGCCAAGGCCGCCAAGATTCGCCCCATTCTTGGCTTCGAGGCGTATCTGGCGTTCGGGTCCCGCAGGGCGCGCGAACGGGTGGAAGGTGCGCCGGCGAACTACTCTCACCTGGTGTTGTTGGCGAAGAACCGGCAAGGGTATCACAACTTGATCAAGCTGTCGTCGATCGGGTTCGTCGAGGGGTTTTACCGCCGCCCCCGGGTAGACAAGGAGGTGTTGGAACGCCACCGCGAGGGCATCCTCTGCCTCGCAGCGTGCCTTTCGGGGGAGGTAGCGCTCTGGTTGCGGCAGGGCAATTACGAGAAAGCCCGACAGTCGGCCGAGTGGTTCGCGTCGAACTACGGGCCCGACGGATTCTGGCTGGAAGTGCAGGATCACACCATCAGCGATGAAAAACTGGTCGCCAAGGGGATGTTCGAGCTTTCACAGGATCTGGGTCTACCTGTCGTTGTCACGAACGACGCCCACTACCTGAGACGCGAGGACGCGGAGGCGCACGACGTTCTGCTGGCAATTGGTACCGGAAAAGATCTGGACGACCCGGATCGGTTTCGTTTTCACGGCGAGGAGAGCTACCTCAAGTCAGAGGAGGAGATGCGGGTCCTCTTCCCCGACCATCCCGAGGTCGCCGACGAGACACAGCGGGTCGCCAACCTCTGCGAGCTGGATTTCGAGAAGCGCTATTACCTCCCGGAGTTTCCACGTCCCGCGTCGTACGCCAGCGACAACGACCTGCTGGTCGAGCTGGCCACGGACGGCATCGCACGCCGCTACAGCGATCCCCCACCACCAGAGGTAAAAGAACGGCTCGACTACGAGCTTGGCGTTATCACGAAGACCGGGTACGCGGGGTATTTCCTCATCGTTCAGGATTTCATTCAGGCCGCCCGTGATCGCGGCATCCCCGTGGGCCCGGGCCGCGGCTCCGCGGCCGGCTCGATCGTGGCCTACGGCCTCGGAATCACGGACGTAGACCCGCTCAAGTACGGCTTGCTGTTCGAGCGATTCCTCAACCCCGAACGCATCTCCATGCCCGACATCGACGTGGATTTCTGTTTCGAGCGTCGCGGGGAAGTGATCGAATACGTCCGCCAGCGGTACGGGCGGAGCAGCGTGGGCCAGATCATCACGTTCGGAACGCTCAGAGCCCGGGCATCGGTGCGTGACGTGGCGCGGGTGCTGCGGATTCCCCTGAGTGACGCAGACCAGATCGCAAAGCTGATTCCGTCGGGGCCCTCGTACTCGCTCACCATCGCAGAGGCGGTCAAGAAGATCCCGGAGCTGAGCGAACTGAGCCGGTCGAACGAGAACATTCACCGGCTCATCGACCTCAGCCAGCGAATCGAGGGACTCTCCCGTCATTCGTCGGTACACGCCGCGGGCGTGGTGATCGCGCCGGGGCCGCTGGATGAATACGTGCCCGTGTGCACGCCCCCCCAACAAAGGGGCGCCGGAAACGGCGCGGGGGAGGCGACCATCATCACCCAGTACGACATGACCGCGCTCGAGGAAGCGGGCATGTTGAAGATCGATCTGCTAGGGCTGAGGACGTTGACAGTCATCCACGACGCGTGCGTGATGATCGAGGAGCGCCGGGGAATCAAGGTGGACCTGAACGCGCTGGACTACGACGACCCCGATGTCTACGCGATGCTTCGCGCCGGTCGCACCGCTGGCGTCTTCCAGTTCGAATCGGCGTTGGGGACCGACATGCTGCGGCAATTGGGTGCCGACCGATTTGACGACCTCGTGGCAACCAACGCGCTCGTGCGACCTGGGCCGTTGGATTCGGGAATGCATAAGGTCTACATCAAGCGGAAGAGAGGGACGCAGGCGGTTACCTACCCCCACAAAGATCTGAAGAAAGTCCTGGAGGCAACCTACGGGGTCATCGTATACCAGGAGCAGGTGATGCAGATCGTCAACGTGCTCGCCGGATACAGTTTGGCCGAGGCCGACGTGCTACGGAAGGCGGTCGGTAAGAAGGATGCCCCACTGATCCGGCGGGAACTCGGTCGTTTCGTGGACCGGGGGGTAGAGCGAGGACACGATCGGAAAACGATCGAGGGCATCGCGGCGCAGATCGAAACGTTTGGCCGATACGGTTTCAATAAGTCACACAGCGTCGCGTACAGCATTATCTCATTTCAAACTGCTTGGCTCAAGGCACACTACGCTCACGAGTTCATGGCGGCGCTGCTTTCGTCCGAGATCGGCAACACCGACAAGGTGCTGCAGTACATCAACGAAGCCCGGGAACTCGGCATAAAAGTACTGCCCCCGTCGATCAACGAGTCAGGCCGCAAGTTTACGGTGATCGGCGACGGCCAGATTCGCTTCGGCCTGGGGGCCGTCAAGAACGTCGGCCGCGGAGCCATCGAGTCCATCATCGCCGGTCGTGAGCGGGATGGCCCGTACGCCTCGCTGCCCGATGTGGCGGAGCGGGTCGACCTGCGGCTGTGCAATAAGCGGGTGTTCGAGGCACTCATCGCGGCCGGGGCCCTGGACCAACTCGGAGGGCATCGGGCACAGCTGTTGGCTGGAGTCGACCCGGCGCTTCAAGAAGCCCAGGTGAAACAAGCCGAGCGTGACGCGGGGCAGGTCTCGCTGTTTGGTGACTCGGCGGCGCAAGGGCAGCCAGCAGGCCGCATCACGCTGCCAGACGTGCCTGCGTGGACAGAATCCGAACGCCTTGGACGGGAAAAGAGCGTCATTGGGCTTTACATTTCAGGTCACCCGTTGGAGAAGTTCCGCCAGGAGGTCGCGTTGTTCGGGTCTCGGACAACCGCCACGCTCGGCACGTGGAGCGAGCACGAAGTGTCGGTGGCCGCGGTCGTGACGTTGGTGAACCGGCGGATAAGCAGAAAGACAGGGTCCGAATATGCGCGCGTAACACTGGAGGATTTCCATGGCACCGCCGAGGCCATCGTGTTCCCCGAGACTTGGAAGAAGTTGTCCGGTGTCATCGTCGCAGAGGCGCCCCTCTTGTTGGTTGGAGGCTACAGCGCGCGCGACCGCGGAGCGGATCGCGCGCCGTTCATCGTCGAGCAAGCCAGCCCGTTGAACGGGCTTCGCGATGGCGGTGCGTTAGGCGTGGTCATCCGCTGGAAGAAGGGCGAGGGACCCGAGCCAACGGCCGGCCCCAGTGTGGCGGCCCTGTGCGCGTCGTATCCGGGGCCGTCTCCGGTCATCGTAGAGTGGACCGACAGCGATGGAGTGACCGTGAATATGAAAGCGCGGCAGTTGCAGGTAGAACTCGCGGATGATTTCTTGGCCGCGCTGCGCAATCTCGTCGGCGCGGATCGGGTCGCGTTGGTAAAGGCGAGGTAAACCGTGGCACTCGCGTTGGACTTCGAGAAGCCGCTGATCGAACTAGAACGTCAGATCGCTCATCTCAAACGTCGCGCGCGCGAGCGCGGCCTCGAGGTCGACAGTGAAATCGGTCCCATCGAGCGTAAGCTGGAAGATCTGCGGCAAGAGATCTACGGCGACCTGACACCCATGCAGCGAGTACAGGTCGCGCGGCACGTTCGCCGTCCGTACACTCTCGACTACATCCGGAGCCTGTTCACCGATTTTGTCGAACTCAAAGGCGACCGTCTGTTCCGCGACGATCCCGCCATCGTCGGCGGGTGGGCGCGCTTCGACGAAAGGCCGGTGGTCGTCATCGGGCACCAGAAGGGCCGCGATACCAAGGAGAACCTCAGGCGCAATTTCGGCATGCCCCACCCGGAAGGGTACCGCAAGGCGTTACGCCTGATGCAGATGGCTTCGCGATTCGGGGCTCCGATCATTACCTTCATTGACACCCCCGGAGCGTACCCGGGGCTCGGCGCCGAGGAACGCGGGCAGGCCGAAGCGATTGCGCGAAACCTGGAAACAATGGCTTCGCTGGAAACGCCGATCATTGCGGTGGTCATAGGAGAAGGAGGCTCCGGCGGGGCGCTCGCGCTCGCAATGGCCGACCGCGTGTTGATGCTCCAGCACGCAATCTATTCCGTGATCTCTCCGGAGGGCTGCGCCGCCATCCTCTGGAACGATGCGTCGCAGAAAGAGCGCGCGGCCGAGGCGCTCAAGTTGACGGCGGAAGATGTGCTGGAATTGGGCGTGGTTGACGAAATCATTCCCGAACCGCCGGGTGCGGCGCACTCCGATGCGGACGCGACGAAGCGCGCCGTCGGCGAAGTCATGGCACGGCATCTCAAGGAGCTCGCGAAGATCAATCCCAAGAAACTGGTCCAGTCGCGGGCCAAGAAATACATGGAAATGGGGAGTTTCACTGAGCGGTAACAATCGAGAACTCGTGGAAGTCCGTTTCAAGGGCAACCGGCGAGAGTTCTTCAGTGCGGATAAAGGGACGGCGCTCGCCACCGGGGATGCGGTCGTGGTGGCGTTGGAGCGAGGGCAAGACCTCGGGCGAGTCTCCGCCGTCGGCGAAGCGGTGCTGCAGAAATGCCGCATCGGATGTGACGGGTGCGGGTCCGACTCGCCCCCCGAGGCCAAGGGCAAGATTCTACGACGCGCAAGCGACGGAGAGGCACACGTCGCAACCGAGTTGCGCAAAGCCGAGGAAGACGTCCGCCGCAAGGTTCGGGAACGAGTCGCCCAACACAAGTTGCCGATGAAGGTCTCCGACGCCGAGTGGCAGTGGGACCGCAAGAAACTCACCATCTACTTTACCGCCGAAAACCGCGTCGACTTCCGGCAGTTGGTGCGCGATCTCGCGTCCCTATTCCGCACGCGTATCGAACTGCGCCAGATCGGCGCCCGAGACGAGGCGAAGCGGCTGTCAGGGGTGGGCCGTTGCGGCAGGGAATATTGCTGCTCGTCGTGGCTGCCGGAATTGCGGCCGGTGAGCTTGAGCCTCGCGAAAGATCAGCGGCTCTCCCTCAATCCATCGCAGATATCCGGAGGGTGCGGCAGGCTCCTCTGCTGCTTGCGCTACGAGCACGAATTCTACCTGTCGAGTAGGAAGCGATTCCCGAAGGAGGGAAAGACGATCGTCACCGGCGCCGGCCGGGAGCGGGTGCAGGCCGTCGATATCTTTCGCGAGCGAGTGTTGTTGCGGGCGGAGGATGGGACAGTCAGGACGATAATGCTGGCCGACCTGAAGCAAGAAGTCGAGCTTCAAAAAGAACAGCGGCCCCTCGATAGCGTGCAGCCTGACGTCCCGTCAACGCTGGCCTCGTTCGACGAAGGTCCGGTCAATGTCACCGATGAAGCTGCCGCAGACGCGGTGACCCCCCAAAGACGTTCGCGCCGCCGAGACCGGCGGCGGCGCGGGCGCGGGGGCTCCCGCAAGCCCAGCGACGGTTCCAGCAATAAATCCAACGGCAATGGGAGCCGACCCGGAGACAAGGGTGGCAAGTAAGTTCTATATCACGACCGCCATCGACTACTCCAACGGCGAGCCCCACCTCGGCCACGCGTACGAAAAAATAGGAGCCGATTGCATCGCCCGGTACCGGCGGTTGCGAGGGCACGACGTGCATTTCCTCATGGGAATGGACGAGCACGGGCAGAAGGTAGCACAAGCCGCTGCCGAAGCCGGAGCCGCACCTCAAGAGTGGGCGGACCGCATCGCTGAATCGTTCGTGAGCGCATGGAGCGAGCTCCGCATCAGCAACACCGACTTCATCCGGACCACCGAGAGCCGCCATCGCCGCGCCGTGAACGAAATTCTCCGCCGTGTACGTGCCAAGGGCCACTTCTACGAAGGCACCTATAGCGGCTTCTACTGTGTGGGATGCGAATCCTTCAAAGTCGAGAAGGACCTCGTGGACGGACAATGCCCCGAACACCCCACCCGCGAAATCAAATGGGTGGAGGAACCCAATTTCTTTTTCCGCCAATCGCACTTCGCCGACCGGCTGCTGACCCTCTACGAGGAAAATCCCAAATTTCTCCGCCCCAAGGCTAGAATGAACGAGATCCGCAACCTCGTGGCGGGCGGTCTGCAAGACGTATCGGTAAGCCGGGCGGAGTCGCCGTGGGGCATTCCCTGGCCGGACGACCCGAGCCACAGCGTGTGGGTCTGGTTCGACGCCGTCACCAACTACCTATCGGCCACCGGCTTTCCCGACGAGGGATACGAAAACCTGTGGCCCGCCGACCTGCACGTGATCGGGCCCGATATCGCGCGGTTCCATGCGGCGCTCTGGCCCGCCATGCTGATGGCGGCCGACCTCCCACCGCCGAAAGGAATCTGGTCCCACGGCTGGATGAACTTCTCGGGCTCGCGCTTCTCCAAGAGCGCCGGCGTGCGCGCCACGCTGCGCGAGGCTATCGACCGCCATGGAGTCGATCCCCTCCGATATTTCCTGTTGCGCGAGATCCCTTGGGACACAGACGGGAATTTCGGCTGGGATCGCTTCGACGGGCGGTATGAGGCAGAGTTGGCTGATGGATGGGGGAATCTGGCCAGCCGGGTACTGGCCATGATTATCCGCTACACCGGCGGGGTGGTCCCCTCCAATGGGGAAACGATGAGCCTGGATACGCAGGGAGAGGCCATCATCGAGGAATATCGCACCGCGATGGACGAGCACTTGCTCCATGTCGGCGGTCAGACGGCCTGGAAGCTCGTGGCACGCGCCAACTCCTTCGTCGAAGAGTCCGCCCCATGGGCGCTGCACAAATCGGGGGAGAGCGACCGGCTCGGGGCAGTCCTGGCCGCACTCGCTAGGTCCCTCAGCCGCATCGCCATGATGGCGGCCCCATTTCTACCCGGAAAAGCCCAGGAAGTCTGGGAGGCCTTGGGGAGGAGAGGATCGGTGGGAGAGGAACGCTGGGCTTCTTTGATGACCCCGAAGGTCGGCGGACTCTCCGTAATCAAGCCGGAACCGCTGTTTCCAAAGTCCACATAGACCAGGTAACTCGTTATATAACAATCGTTTAGACGGCGATATGACGCAATTCGCTCACGGTGACCATCCTCACTGTAATTTTCTGGACGAGTGACGATACTCCTGTTGACGAGTCCCGGAGACACGCATACTTTTGTCGGTTCTCGGGCGACACCATTCCCCGAGTGACCACCCATCCTGTGACCGTACCGAAGAGCTAGGAGCGAGCGAGTCGTTCATGGCAAAACACCGCTGGACCATACTCATCGTCCCCCAGAGCACCGGCCTCACGCGGGAAGTGCAGGTTTCCTCGCGTGCGCTGAAGGTGTGCATAGGGTTGGCCTCACTGTTCGTAGTGGCCTCGGTGGCGCTGTTCGCCACGGCCGTGTCCAAGGCCGTGGACCTCTCCCAGCTCGAGCGGATCGAGCGTCGGAACGAGGTCCTCGCGGGCGAACTCAGCGCGATGGGCGGAGTCGTGGCCCGCCTCTCGGATACCCTGGCTGCGATGACCGAGCGGGATCGGGCCGTGCGCCTGCTGGCCGGACTCGATCCCAGAAGCCCAGATGTTCTCCAGGCGGGTGTGGGCGGACCGGCGGGCCCCAGCTCGGCGGAAGAGCGGTTGCTCATGGAAACCGTCTTGGGACGCCAGACCGTCGTGACCCGGGACGAACTCGAGACGCTCAACCGGCGGGCGCTGATGCTGGCATCGTCGTTCGCCCAGGCCGTGGACTCGCTCAGCCGCCATATCGACCGGCTCGGCCGCACCCCATCGATCCAGCCCACCCAGGGCTTCGTGTCCAGCGGGTACAGCAGGAGCCGGTGGCACCCGCTCTTTCATGAACTGCGGCCCCACGAGGGGACCGACTTCGTGGCCCCGGCGGGCGCCAGCGTGGTGGCCACCGCCACCGGGCGTGTGGTGGATGTGGGGACCAAGATCGGGTACGGTCTGGTGGTGACACTCGATCACGGCGACGGACTCCAGACCCGCTACGCTCATTGCTCGAAGATCCTGGTAAGAGCCGGTCAAGTCGTTGTGCGTGGCGAAAAGATCGCCGAGGTAGGACGAACGGGATGGGCGACGAACCCACACGTGCATTACGAGGTCTTGCTCAACGGCACGCCGGTCAACCCGTTACGCTACCTCTTCAACGGGCGGATAGTGGATTAGCACCTCTCTTCTCACTGTCCACGCCGGTTCGCATTACCACGTTTACTCTCCTCGCTCGAAGGGCCACCGCGGTGGCCGGCTCATTCGTATTTGCCATTCAGTCAGCCTGCGTCGGCTCGCACGGCACGGTGGAGCTCAAGGCCGATTTCGCAGCCGCGTCCCTGCGCAACCATGAGATCGTGGCACTCCCGTACGATCCCGAGCGGATTCTCGACTCGTTGGAGCGAGCATCCTCCGAGCCCCGCCCCCAGTTTCCTGAGTTGGAGGCCGAGTTGATGGGGTTCCGGCGCAGCAATCCGCATTCCATCGAGGAGTCTCGCGCCGACTGGATCAACACCCGCGAGGAGGTAGCTCGGCTCGCAGATTCGCTGAACGAAATCGGGCGCGCGGCCCCGGGGTACGCGGCGGCGTATGCCCGCTTTCGGACAGCATACGCCATCCTGGCCCGCACAGAAGCCGGGCTGGAGCGCGAGATGCGGAACGAGCTGGCGGAGGACCGGGACCTGGCCCGGCGCGCCGCAGCGGCAGCCGATTCGGTCCGCCGATGGGAGCGGAAGGCGTACCGGGACTTCGCGCACCTTACCGATGCCTTCGATGACGTTCGGGTGACGACAGACAGCGCGGGCAACGCCCGGGTCGAGCTTGCCCCGGGCCGGTGGTGGATCGTGGCGCACGTCGCCGATCGGGAAAATCCCTTCCTTGAGTTTTCGTGGAATATTCCGATCGTGGTGAGTTCCGTGGTACCGGTCGTGGTACCTGTCTCATCCCACAATGTTACCTTGCGATGGCGGCGCTAATTGACGACGCCGGAACGGAACGGCGAGGACGCTGGTTTCTCTACAATGGTTTCCTTGTTTGAGATGGCCGTAGCCAGAGAGAGTGTCACGTGAACACTGCAAAAACGTACGGGGCGGCAGGCGCCGCATTGATGCTTGTGATTTTCGGAGTCATCGCGTGGATGCGATCTCCCGCCTCCGACACCGTGACGATGACCACGCTCGCCTCGACCAACCGGCCGGCGGCGGATCCGATGATGGAGGCGCGCACCAAGGGAAAACCCGAGGCGCCCATCTCCATCTACGAGCTGAGCGATTTTCAGTGCCCGTTCTGCAAGCAGTTTGTTGACGAGACCTTACCAGCGCTCGAAGAGGAATATCTGGCAACCGGGAAGGCTCGCCTGATTTTCCTCAACCACCCGCTGATTCAGATTCACGCCAACGCCGCTCAGGCGGCAGAGTGGGCAATGTGCGCTGCCGCGCAGGACGGGTTCTGGCCGATGCACGACCGGCTGTTCGAAACCCAAGACGACTGGAAGGGACTGAGCAACCCGGCGGCCCATTTCATGTCCCTGGCAGAGTCCGTGGACCTCGAACGCGAAGCGCTGCAGCAGTGCATCGACGCCGGGGTAGCCCGTTCTATCGTCGCCGGCGACGTTCGACTCGCCATGCAAAACCGGATCAGCAGCACCCCGACGTTCATCATCGAGGGGGGGGTGTTGCAGGGCGCCGCGCCGATCGAGCAATGGCGACCGATTCTGGACTCGATATACGCAGCGAAGACAGGGAATTAGGCGGGCGGACGGGCAGACGGGCAGGCGGGCGGTAGGACGGCAAGACGGTATGACGGTACTGCGAAGGATACCGACCGACCGTCGGGTTGAGGGGTGGAGCGGCGGGGGCCCGCCGGGGAGGGGTGGTGGGGCGGGGTTAGGTCAGTACCGCTATCCCCACGTCGTACAGTGCGTGGCTCCACGCCACGATGCCGAAGCCCCGCGCCACGTACAGACCGCTCAAGACCAGACCGGCGATCGCGCGGAATGCAAACGAAGGCAGGGTCAGCGGGTCACCGAAGGGACCGACGTAATGGAACGCGCTGAAAACCACGGCGCTGGCCACGATCGCCACCCCGACCGCCACGGGTCGCTTCCAACCCAACCACACTCCCAAAGCCACAAACGCCGTCACCAGCAGTACGCGGAAGAGCAGTTCCTCGTACAAGCCCGCGCCAAGCGACACGACCAGCTGGCTCCCCAGACTCAACTCCCCGAAGCTGCCTTGCTGAACAACAGCCAACTGTCCCGACAACAACAAAGTGGTCAGCGCCGATACGACGAATCCGAGCACCACGGCGTAGACCACACTCTCGGCCAACATGAACCCCAAATACGACGGGTTGAACGAGCGGGAGTGGCCGCGGGAATCTCGCCACACGAGCCAACCACCGACGCCGAGCAGGAGAACGCCGAAGACGGTGAGCCCGTGCCGGCCGCCCAGGGCGGCGAACGCAGTCTTGAGCAACACGTCTGCACCATTCCGAACGCTCGCGGCGTCGGACTGGGACATGACTGCGGCGAGCGCCTCGTACAGCAGGAGCAGAGGCAGGGCCAATGTCAGACTATAGCGCGGCTGCCGCGTGGCCTTCAGATATTTCGTTGCGACCATAATATTCCCATTCACGAACGTCCTCAGCGCTGGACCGACACTCTAGTGGCGGCGGCCCCCCCCCACCGCTACGTCGCCTGCGAATCCGAGTGAATCGACCGTACCGACTCGCTGCGGCCTTATTTCAGCTCGCCCCGTTGCCCGCGGGGAAGCTCGCTCTCAGCCGCGCCGGCCGGCTCGGGGCCGTGCATCGCTGGAGCGAATGGGCCAAGCAGCGTCGATCCGGAGAACCCCTGGTTTGGCTCCACGCCGCTTCTGTCGGCGAATCACAGGTCACGGAACCTATCGCTCTCCGGCTTCGCGCGCGGCTTCCCAACATGCAATTCATCCAGACCTACTCGTCCCCTTCGGCGGCAAATTGGCCCCTGCCGACCCACGTCGAGCATGCCGATTACCTGCCACCCGAGCGTCCGCGAGAGGTGGACCGCCTCTTCGAAACACTACGACCCGCCGCGATGATGGTTTCCCGCGGAGACCTGTGGCCGGAAGTGATGCGGGGCGCATTCGAGTCGCAAGTCCCCGTAGCCGTGGTCGGAGCCACGGTGCGCCCCACGAGCCGGCGACTCCGATGGCCGGTGCGGGGCGCCCTCGAACCCATGCACCGTCGCCTGGCATTCGTGGGCGCCGTCTCCTCCGAGGACGCTGCTCGGTGGGTTCGCATGGGCGCGTCGCCGGACGTCGTGTGCACGACCGGAGACCCTCGGGACGATCACATCTTGGAGCGGACCCCACGATATGCCAAGCTGTTGCCGTTGATTCCGTGGACTCAAGCGGGCCAAACACTCGTCGCCGGAAGCACCCACTTGCCGGATGAACTCGCATTGATGGAAGCGCTCCGCCAACTCCGCGACATGCACCCCAACGCGCGGTTGATCGTGGTTCCACACGACGCCGGAGCCGAGTCGGCAACACGAATCATCAGCAGCGCCCAATCACGCGGACTGGCCGCGGCGGCTTGGACGACCGGTGCGCCGTCTCCAGAAGTGCGCGTGCTGGCCGTCGACCGGCCCGGGGTTCTGTCGGACTTGTATGCTCTGGGATCAGCGGCGTATGTGGGGGGCGGTTTCGGAAAATCCGGGGTGCACTCGTTGGCCGAGCCGGCGGCTTACGCGCTGCCTACGCTGACAGGCCCATGCGCACGCGCGGACCATTTCGCCGAGCGCTTCTTGAGGTCCGGGGGAGCGGTCGCAGTCGCCAGAGAAGATCCCGCCCGGTCCCTCGCGGAGCAGTGGGACGCCTGGCTACGAGATTCGGCAGGCAGGACTGCCGCCGGTATCGCCGCACGGCGCCAACTGCATGAGGGCAGCGCCGCGCGCACGGCGGAAGCGGTGGCGGCGATACTGGAACAGACGGTAGGACGGTAAGACGGTAGGACGGTAATGCGAAGGCGGTGTGACCGCCCTAGTTGCCGTCGGAAACGACGAGCCCCTTGAACGTCACCGATCGAGGAATGATGACGCCTAGGGTGAGTACGGTCACGAGGAGGTCCGCGAACCTGCTTCGTACCTTGATGCTCAGCTGCTGCACCTCCCGGCCGTCCACCAGTTGACCGGCAAGGACATTTTCCAGGGAGGGATTGGAAACCCGCAGGATTCCGAAGAGCAGGAAGACGGCCTTCTTGTTCACCTCGAATCGGGTGCCTTCGGGAGCCGGCCCAGCCGGTTCGGACACGCTCGCCTTGACACCCAACGTGGCGGCATCGAATGTCACCGAACACGCACTCAACAGGCCCACCATGCTCACCGTCACCAAGAGTCGACGTATCTGCGTCAAGTTGCTCACGTCCCGATCTAGGAATTGTCACGTCAAAGGCGCCCGGATCCGAGCGCCTCGTAAGCTAGTCCTGCCCCTAGCCACCTGAAACCCCCGGGTCCAGACCAACTGCCATCTGCGTTACACAATACCCTATCCACAACCAAAATGATGCAGACCTCGTGCGGTTGGTCGCACGATATAGCACAAAGGCGCCGGACAGTCCGGCGCCTTCGAGAAACCGCTCCACCTCCGACCCCTTCCGGGCGACGGGAGGCTAGCCCCGCGGTTCTTATGCTCCCGGCACCACCGGGATACCTGGCGGGCCAAATTTGTAGTGCACTCCTGCGCCGATGATGAGGGGTGTCGAACCTCCGACCTTGGTCCAGTCGAATCCCAGGTGCAGCCCGAGACCCATCACGAAAGCGAGATTCACCCCACCTGACACGCCGACTCCCGAATTCGTGGTGGTGATACCGAGTATTTCCACCGCGTTCACCGTAACCCGAGGCGCAATCCACGGATCGAACGAGAACCCGGGCGTCGGGACGCTTAAACCGATGCCGATGCCGATCGGGATGTTCAGGGTCTTCACCGAGGCTACTTTGAGATACCCCACGCCTGCCTGCACAGCCACCGACACGGGGATGAGCGGGCCACCGACGATGCGAAGCGCGGCGTTGCCCATGTACTGAACTTCGCTTTGGCCTGCTAGACTGACCGTACCGACACCCGCACCGATGGAAAAAGGACCACCTCCAACCGAAGCCCGCACTCCGAAGGCCGTATTCTTGCCCGACTGGGTGTTGACACCCTTGCCAAAGTCTCCAGCCAGCGTGAAACCCGTTCCGCCCTTGGGATTGAAATACACCGGTATGCTGTTCAGCTGCGCGGCGGCCGGCGCCACAACGAGGCCAACGGCCAGCGCCAGCGCGGCGGCGCAACCGACAAAGCTTTTCATCTGTGATCCTCCCTCGTTTGATTCGGGGCGTGGTCGAAACTCACTCTTCGGCTTCGGCGTGTTCGGTAACGATCCTCACGTTATCCCGCACTACCTGCAACAGGCCTCCCTTCACACGGTACGCATGGCCCGTTTGTCCTTGCCGCACCGTGAGCCGTCCCTCGCCCAGCAGCGTCATGAAGGGTGCGTGCCTCGGCAGTATGCCCACTTCTCCATCGAAGGCAGGCGCAACGACCGAATCGGCATCGCCCTCAAATACAGCGCCCTCGGGCGCAATGACCGTGACGTGCATCACGCCGACGCTTCCAGTTCCTCGGCCCGCGCCACCACGTCGTCGATGCCGCCCACCATGTAAAACGCCTGCTCCGGCAGATGATCGAACTCACCGGAGATCACACGCCCGAAGCTCTCGACCGTATCTTCGATCTTCACGTATCGGCCCGCAGTGCCGGTGAATGCTTCAGCCACGTTGAAGGGTTGCGAGAGGAAGCGCTGTACCCGGCGCGCGCGAGCCACGATTTGCTTGTCTTCCTCCGAAAGCTCGTCCATCCCGAGAATCGCAATGATGTCCTGCAGATCCTTGTACCGCTGCAGGATTCGCTGCACTTCCACCGCCACATCGTAGTGTCGCTGCCCCAGGTACTGCGCGTCGAGAATCCGGCTGGACGAATCCAGCGGATCGACGGCCGGATAAATGCCGATCTCCGTCAACGCGCGGCTGAGCACGACCGTGGCGTCGAGGTGGCTGAACGCCGCAGCCGGAGCGGGGTCGGTGAGGTCGTCCGCCGGCACATAGATCGCCTGCACCGACGTGATCGATCCCTTGTTGGTCGAGGTGATGCGCTCCTGCAGTTCGCCCATCTCAGTCGCGAGTGTCGGCTGATACCCCACCGCGCTGGGCATGCGGCCCAACAACGCCGACACTTCGGATCCCGCCTGCGTAAACCGGAAGATGTTGTCGATGAAGACGAGCACGTCCTGCCCCTCAACGTCGCGGAAATACTCGGCGACCGTGATGCCCGATAGGCCAACCCGGAGACGCGCCCCCGGCGGCTCGTTCATCTGTCCGTAGATGAGGGCGGCCGAGTCGATGACCCCGCTCTCCTTCATCTCGAGATAGAGATCGTTCCCCTCACGGGTGCGCTCGCCGACACCGCAGAACACCGACTTGCCCCCGTGCCCTTTGGCGACGTTGTTGATCAGCTCCATGATGATGACGGTCTTGCCGACGCCGGCACCTCCAAACAGTCCGACCTTCCCACCCTTCACGAACGGAGCCAGCAAGTCGATCACTTTGATCCCCGTCTCGAATACGTCGGTCTTGGGCTCCAGGTCCTTGAAAGCAGGAGGCTTGCGGTGGATCGGCCAGCGCTCGACGTCCGCCGGGATCGGATCACCCTCGTCTACCGGTTCTCCGATGACATTGAGGATACGCCCGAGCGCGGCGTCCCCAACTGGCACAGTGATGGGTTGGCCGGTGTCTATAGCTTCCATTCCCCGCACGACACCGTCACTGCTGCTCATGGCCACAGTGCGCACCTGGTTTCGCCCGATATGCTGCTGCACCTCCACCACCAATTTGATCGCCGCGATATCGCCTGTGCCGGGGCTTTCGATCAGGAGCGCGTTGTAGATTTCCGGCAGTCGCTCGGGTTCGAATTCCACGTCGAGAACCGGACCGATTATTTGCACGACTTTGCCAATGTTCTTCTCGGCTGCCATTGAGTTCCCCTTTTATTCCAGCGCCGCAGCGCCGCCCACGATCTCTGAAATCTCTTGCGTTATCTGCGCCTGACGCGCCCTGTTGTACGTTCGCCGCAATGTGTCCAGCATGTCTCCGGCATTGTCGGTCGCGTTTTTCATGGCCGTGCGGCGAGCCCCCTGCTCCGACGCGGCCGTCTCGACCAAGCAACGGTACATCGTATTCCGCACGTACAGCGGAAGAACCACCCCGACGATCTCCTCCGCAGAAGGGCGAAGGATGTAATTGGGAGCCGTGCCCCCCCCACCGTCCGTTCCGTCCGCGGTCTCGACCTGCACGGGCAACACCCGCAGGCTCGTGGCCGGCGTCGACAGGGCACTGACGAACTTCGCGAAGACGATGTCTACGGCGTCCAGCTCTGCTGCTTCGAAACGCCTGACGAGCGGATCGATAACGCGTATCGCATCATCCATCGAAGGCCGATCGCTGATGTCTTGATGAGCTGTCGCCATGGTGCGTCCCAGGTACTTGAAGTACCCGACGCCCTTCTTGCCGATCATGTGCAGCTCGACCTCGGCTCCCTCGCGTTCAAACGCCCGCACGCGTGCAGAGGTCTCCTTGATGAGGTTGGCGTTGAACGCCCCGGCGAGTCCACGGTTGCTCGTAATCCCGACGACGGCGGCTCGGCGAATGTTGCCATCCACCCGTCGCAGCAGCGGAAACCGCTCGACGAGCGTCGGGTCGTGGAGATCGCGAATGATCTCCGCTAGCGCCGCCGCGTATGGCCGCGCCGCAACCACACGGTCTCGAGCGCGTTTCAACTTCGACGTGGCGACCATCTCCATCGTCTTCGTTATCTGGCGAGTGTTGTCCACCGACTTGATGCGCCGGCGCAGTTCGCGTGGTTGGGCCATTTACTGTAACGCCTTGAATTCCTTGATGGCCGCGACGAGTTCGGCCTCCAGCTCGTCCCCCAATTTTTTCTCCTGGCGGAGACGATCCAGCACCTCCGGATGACGGGCGTTCAGAAACTCGAGAAGATTCTGTTCGAACTTGGCGACGTCGCCAACCTCGACGTCGTCCAGATATCCGTTGTTCACGGCGTAGATGATGGCGACCTGTTTCTCAATCGGCACCGGTTGATATTGCGGCTGCTTCAGCACCTCCACGACGCGTGCCCCTCGCGCTAGCTGTCGCTGGGTAGCTTGGTCCAGTTCGGAGCCGAACTGCGCGAACGCTTCGAGTTCGCGATACTGCGAATAGTCCAGACGCAGCTTGCCGGCCACCTGCTTCATCGCTTTGATCTGAGCCGCTCCACCCACGCGAGATACGGAGATGCCCGGGTTGATCGCCGGGCGCACGTTGGAGTAGAACAGATCCGACTCGAGAAATATCTGCCCATCCGTAATGGAGATGACGTTGGTCGGGATGTAAGCCGCCACATCTCCGGCCTGGGTCTCGACCACGGGAAGCGCTGTGAGCGAGCCGCCTCCCTGGGCATCCGACAGCTTGGCCGCTCGCTCCAGCAAGCGGGAGTGGAGATAGAACACGTCGCCGGGATAGGCCTCCCGGCCCGGCGGACGCCGCAGTATCAATGACATTTGCCGGTACGCCGCTGCCTGTTTGGAAAGATCGTCGTACACACACAACGTGGCCTTGCGCCGCTCGTACATGAAGTACTCAGCCATCGCGGCGCCCGCATAGGGCGCGATGTACAGCAGCGGGGCAGAGTCGGAAGCAGAGGCGACGACCACGATCGTGTAGTCCATCGCACCGCGCTCCTTGAAGCGCTCCACCACCGCCGCCACCGTCGAGTTCTTCTGCCCGATCGCGACGTACACGCAGATCACACCGGTGCCCTTCTGATTGATGATCGTGTCGATGGCGATGGCTGTTTTTCCCGTGCCCCGGTCGCCGATGATCAGCTCGCGCTGCCCGCGCCCGATTGGAATCATCGAATCGATCGCCTTGATCCCCGTCTGCAGCGGCTCGTTGACGGGCTGCCGGGCGACGATACCAGGTGCGTTCGATTCCACCTTTCTCGTCGCGGTGGTCTTGATGGGCCCCAAACCGTCTATCGGCTCGCCGAGCGGATTCACCACCCGCCCGATCATCTCCTCCCCCACCGGGACCTCCAGCACGCGTCCCGTGCGTCGCACTTCGTCGCCCTCCTTGAGCTGCAAGAAGTCGCCGAGGACCACCGCGCCCAGGTTATCCTCCTCGAGATTGAGGGCGAGAGCAATCACGGTTTCGCCGGTATCGGAGGACGTGATCTCCAGCATCTCGCCAGCCATGGCGGCGGTAAGCCCGTACACCCGAGTGACACCGTCCTTCACCTCCAGCACGGTGCCAACCTCTTGCACGTCCAGGGCCGACAGGTCGGCGGACTCGATTTCCCTTAACAGCACGTCCTTGAGTTCGCCGGGCCGCAGCCTCGTATCGTTCCTCATTTGCCCGTTTTCGATGCCTCAGGTGGTGGAGTCAAAATGCACAGCGGCGCCAGACGCAGCGACGGCGCTTGTGAAAAATATCACAAAGTTTCGGACCTGCAACAGGCAGACGCCATCAGGGTCCCACCCGACTGTGGGTGCGCCCCTTGAGGAACCGGTCCAACACCCCCCGGGACCCCAGCTCCCCCAGCCTGCTCGGGGCCGCCCCGGCGGTGCGCCGCGCACAGGTCGCAAGATGGCTGGGCGAACAAAAATGCAAGATTCGAGAAACCGCGGCCACCGTGTAGCCGGGATTCGCCAGAAGGTGAGCCGCGCACGCCGTTCTGACCAGATCGATCACGCGCTTGAGGTTCGGCGCGCCGCCAGCGGCAAACTCCCGCGAGAGGTGCTCGCGCGTCATGCCAAGGCAGGTGGCCACTTCCGCCGTGCGGGTGGCCTGCTCGACACGGGCCAACACATACTCCCACGCCGCGAGTTGGACTGGCTCAGACAACCGAAGCCGCCGGGGGGCGTCGGCCAACAGGGCCCTCCGCTCGCTGGCGGCTGACCGCGCGGTGATGAACTCGGCGGCGATCGGCTCGTCGATGCCGTCGAGCAGGATACCACGGAAGCCAGCCGCGAGGGAGAAGCTCACGAGTCGGCCGTCCTCCGGACCAAACGCGCTGAAGGCGAACATCGGCACCCTCGGATACGCTTCGATCAAATGGGTCGCCGCGGCTTGACTCAATCCGCTCCTCACGTCGAGCACGACAGCGTTGACGAGTTCCGTCTGAAGCGTTCGCTCCACTCGATCGACCGTACGACAACTCACGAGACGGGAGCGCGTCCCCCCCCTCCCCCTCCCCCCTCCCCCTCGGAGCCCCCGACGCAACGCGTCGCGCACGCGTTGGCTCCTGTGAAGTATTGGGATGACACCCACCGACGGTGGCTCCTATCGAGCGCCCGGCCGACCGCACCGAGCCACAGCGGGGGTGTGCGGGGCATGCGGCACGGCGGCCCCCGATCGGATGCCCTCGCGCTGCGTCATCAGAAAACGGAGAACTTGAAGTACTTACGAGGGTTCTCACGAATGTCCGACAACAGAGCGCGCAGCTCTTGGATTGCGAGGCTGGCCTCCACGTAGAGGGTGGAGTCTCCCACCAGCCTGGCGACGGTGCCGCCTCCCTCGTACAGGCGGGAAACCAGAGAATCGGCGCCGAGCAGGATCTGGTCGATGGTAGCGCTGTTGCCGTTGAGCATGTTCGCGAACTGGCGGAAATCGTCCATGGCCATCCGCAAATCGGCCGACACTGCGGCCGTATTTTGAACGATGGAGTCCATGACGCCACCTGCGGTCGACGAATCGACGCGTGCCATGATTCTCTGCAACATCAACGAGGTCTCTGAAATGACGTCGCTCGTCACGCGAACGTTGCTGGCTACCTCCCCCAGGATTTCCGTCTGCCGCACCGCGAACTCATTGATCTCACTCGCCACCTCGCCAAAGTCCCGTATGGAGCTTTGGAGGTGCAAGACGGCCTCGTCATCGAACGCCGTCTCGATCCGCCGGGAGAACGCCCCAATGTCGCTGGCGATCCGGCCGGCCTGCGCCGTGAGTTGGCCGATGTCCGGGAGCGTGGCGCCGGGCCACGCGCCCTTGCCCACCGCCGCCGCGGCTTCGAGGTCGCGCCGGACAATGGGGTCGTTGATTTCGGCATCCGCGAGGGAAATGACATTGACTTGCCATTCGCCGAACAGCGACGCCGACGCCGCAATGGCCGCCGGGGAGGGGCGCAACAGCACGTCGGGATAGATCTGGAGCTCCGCCTCGACCCAATCACCCTCGCCAAGCGTTATCGCTTGAACCCGCCCTACCCTCACACCGCGCATGACCACCGGGTTCCCGACGCTCAGCCCGCCGACGGTGCGGAATCGCGCGACGTGAATCACACCTGGCTGGCCCAGGTGGGCCTCCGACAGATACAGCGCCCCACCCACGATGACCGCCAGCGCCGCCAGGATGGTGATCCCCACAACGATCTCGTCGCGTCGCTTCACCTAGCAGCCTCCACCCCGCCCAGCTCCGCGTCGCCCGCGGCTTCCGGACGCCCGTCGAGGAACTGCCGGATGATGGGATCGTGCGTCCTCCGGAATTGATCCACCGGAGCCACCTGCCGTATTTGCCCCTGGTACAACATGGC
>JADFPO010000003.1:0-13682 GCA_022562295.1 Gemmatimonadota bacterium | reverse complement strand
ATCCGGTCGCCTATCATGTAAGCACTCTCCAGATCGTGAGTGACCACGATCCCCGTGACTCCGAGTTTTTCCCGCGTCCGAACGATGAGCTGGTTGATGACCGCCGACGTCACCGGATCCAATCCGGTAGTTGGCTCATCCCACAAAATGTACCTCGGCCGCAACGCGATCGCTCGTGCGATCCCGACGCGCTTGCGCATCCCACCCGACAACTCGGCCGGGTACCGCCCCTCACTCCCCTCCAGATCGACGACCGCGAGCGACTCGGCCACCCGATCACGTATCTCGGCCACCCCAAGATGCCTGCGCTTGAGCGCGAGCGAGAGATTTTCCTCCACCGTCATTGAATCGAACAGTGCCGCAAACTGAAATACATATCCGATGGTGGATCGGAGTTGGGTCAGCCCGTCGCGATCCAGCAGATGCACGATTTGTCCGTCGACTTCCACCCGTCCCGAGTCGGGATCCAACAACCCCACGATATGCTTCAGCGCAACGCTCTTCCCCGTCCCGGAGTACCCGAGGATGATCATGGTCTCCCCATCGAGGACCTCGAGCGTGAAGCCCTGCAGCACGGGCTTCGGACCGAAGCCCTTGACCACCTCTTTGAACGAGATCACAGACGCTGGCTCACAGGAGGAGCACCGCCCACAACGCATCGAGAAACAGGAGCAACGCCGAGCCCAAAACCACCGCCTGCATGGTCGCACGACCGACGCCCTCGGCACCACCCCTGACACCCAAACCCTTCATACACCCGATCAGCGCGATTCCAAACCCGAATGAAACGGACTTCAGCAGCGGAAACCAAATGTCCTTGAACTCGTAGAAAACTTTCAGACCCTTCATGAATTCGAATGTCGAAAGCTCCAGCAGGTTGATCGCCGTCAACCATCCGGTGACGACACCGAGAGCGATCGCCATGGCGACCACCACAGGAAACATCAGCGACGCGGCGATGACACGAGGCACGACGAGAAAAGATTGGGGGTCGAACGCCAGAGTTTCCAACGCGTCCACCTGCTCCGTGACACGCATGGTACCAAGCTCTGCGGCAATGTTGGCCCCGACGCGACCGGCCAGCGCAAGACCCGTCAGCACGGGCCCCAACTCCAGCATCAGGGTTTTGCCAACCAGCGTGCCTACGAAATACAGGGGAATGGCGCCGGTAAACGTATACGACGCTTGCAGTGCCAGCACCACGCCCGTGAACGCGGCGATGAACAGCGCGATCGGGAGCGAATCCACCCCGATGCGCCGCATTTGCACCATCGTGAGAGGGGCCCACGTCTCTACATCCGCGAAACTCCGCAAGAAATCCGACAAGAATTGCCCGACCGACCCGATGGTCGACAGCCCCCCGGCGACTTTGACGGACAAGGCTCTGTACACGACCGCGAATCTATGGGAGCCAACGCAACGAGGCCAGGGGAACTCCCTGGCCTCGCGGTCTGCTCACCAACACGCCCTATCAGGCGGCGAAGCTGGCCAACGCTTTTCCGACGTTTCCTTCGCGCAACCGCTTCAGCGCTCGGTCGCGCAGCTGCCGGACGCGCTCGCGAGTAACGCCCAGCATGCCTCCGATCTCTTCGAGGGTGTGCTCGCGACCGCCGTCGAGACCGAAATAGAGCTTGAGCACCCTTGCGTCGCGCGGCGGCAGCGTGGTGAGCGCTTCCTCGACCTCGTCGCTCAAGAACCGGTCCATCGAGCGCTCTTCCGTGTCGGGCAAGTCTTCCGCAATGAATCGCTCGATCAAAGACCGATCGCCGTCCGGCTCCAACGGTGCGTCGAGCCGTACCTCGCCGGTGTTGAGCGCCGCCAACGATTGGACCACCTCCAGCGAGAGGCTGGTTGCCCTCGAGATCTCCTCCGGCGTCGGCTCGCGCCGCAACTCCTGACGCAACGCCTCCGCCGTGCGCACGATCTTCGAGAGGTCCGCCGTCCGGTTCAGTGGCACGCGCACCGTGCGCCCCTGGCGCGCCAGCGACGCGAGGATCGCCTGCCGAATCCACCACACGGCGTACGAGATGAACTTCACACCCTGATCCGGATCGAACTTCCGTGCGGCCGTCAGCAGGCCGACGTTGCCCTCACCGATGAGATCGGTCAACGGCAAGCCCCGGTTCTGGTATTTCTTGGCCACCGAGATCACGAAGCGCAGGTTGCGCTTCGCCAGCTCCTGCATGGCCTCTTGATCGCCCGCACGCACCTTCTTGGCCAATGCGATCTCTTCGGGCGGTTTCAGGAGCGGAGTCTTGCTGACTTCATAGAGATATTGATCCAACAGGTCGCGGTCCGCCTCGTTGACCACGATAGCGGCAGCCACGCGACGCACCCGCTTGCGACGAAGCGCCGGTTTCTTTGTGACCCTAGCTTTCGGTTTTACCTTCCTATCACTCATTGTGTCCTGGTATTTCGTGCACTGCGTAGGGCTGCTCCAAACCTTGAACGCAGGCGTCCTGAAAACGAGGAGCCCTTCAACTAGTTATACCCCACCAGACTCGATTGTTCGGTCGGTTGGGTTGACGTCGGTTGACACCTTCCGACCGCTCGGCTAGCTTGCCGTGTTCCCGACCGGACTTTTGTCCGCGTCCAATATAACGGGGGCGTAGCTCAGTTGGGAGAGCGCGTGAATGGCATTCACGAGGTCAGGGGTTCGATTCCCCTCGCCTCCATCTGAGGTAAGCCCTTTAGGGATGGGCACTTATAGAGTGTCACGAACCACCGGCGGGAATAGCTCAGTTGGTAGAGCACAACCTTGCCAAGGTTGGGGTCGCGGGTTCGAGTCCCGTTTCCCGCTCTCCGCAGCAGAGCCACCAGCGTGACTCAAGCCATCAACGGCGGCCAAGAGGCGGCAGAGCTAAAACTCTGACTATTTGTTTGTCGACGGCCAAGGCCGCCCACAAAAAACAATCGACGCGGGGTGGAGCAGTCTGGTAGCTCGCCGGGCTCATAACCCGGAGGTCGCGGGTTCAAATCCCGCCCCCGCTACTCACCCATCAGCCGCCACCCCACCGGGCGGGCCCCACGACTCCACCCTCAACCCGACGGGCCCACTCCACACCCCGCCCGACGGGCAGATGGTATTTTTCTACCTAACCGTCCCTACCGTCATACTACCCACCTGCCCATCTGCCCATCTGCCCGCCTGCCCGCCCGCCCGCCTGCCACCTCAATAGGGTACTTTTCGCCCTGATCTCTGGTTTAGAACCCTGACTTCTTGGGACGACGCGAGTGACCGCTGCCGCGCCACATACGACTCTTACGATCGGGACGCGAGCCTCGCGGCTGGCCTTGTGGCAGACAGGCCGGATCACCGAGCTGATCGAAAGCGCGAAACCGGGTGTGGTGTGCCGCGCTGTCCGATTCACCACGGCTGGCGATAAACAACTCGACCGGCCGTTGCCGGAAATCGGGGGCAAGGGCGTGTTCACACAGGAGCTGGAGGACGCGCTGCACGACGGCAGGATCGACCTAGCCGTGCATTCACTCAAGGATCTCCCGACGGCACAGCCCGACGGCCTCGTCCTCGGAGCGATCTGTGAACGGGCCGACGCGCGCGACGTGCTCGTCTCGAGAGAGCGCTGGACGTTGGAGTCGTTACCCGAGGGCGCCCGCATAGGCACCAGCAGCCCGCGTCGAAGAGCCCAGCTCCTGGCGGCGCGAGACGACCTGGAAATACTCCCACTGCGCGGAAATATCGACACACGCGTCCGCAAGGCGCTGGACGGCGATTACGATGCGATCGTCGTGGCCGCCGCCGGCGTCGAGCGACTCGAGCTGACGTCCGCCATTCGGCAACACCTGCCCTTCGAGGTGATGCTCCCCGCTCCCGGGCAGGGCGCGTTGGCGGTGCAATGCCGAGCGGCAGATACCAGCGTTCGTTCGCTCCTGCAATCCCTCGACGATACTGCGTGCCGCGCGGCCGTGTCGGCAGAACGCGCGTTCCTCGAGGCACTCGGTGGGGGATGCTCCGCACCGGTGGGCGCCTACGCTTGCGCGGCGCCATCGAGCAGTGAGGGGGGGGGCGGGGGAACGCTGCACTTGAGAGGCATCGTTGTGGCGGTAGACGGAAGTCACGCCGTTCGTGTCTCGGTGGAGGGTCTGCGGGACGACGCCGCGGCGCTCGGTCGGAACGCGGCCCAGCAGGCACTCGCGGAAGGGGCGGGGGCACTCTTGCCGTGACGGGGGAGGGGCGGAGGGAGGGGGCGCTTGCAGGAAAGCGGATCGTAATAACCCGCCAGCGATCGCAAGCGGAGGGCATGGCGTCAGCACTGCGCCAACAAGGTGCGACGCCGATACTGTTCCCAACCATCGAGGTCGTGCCGATGCCCGACATGCAGCATGTCGACCGGGCCATCGACGAACTGAATCAATTCGCCTGGATCGTGTTTACGTCTGTCAACGGCGTGTCGGTGTTCACCGAGCGGATCGAGCAACGCACCGGGCAGCCCGCACAGTTCGGTAGCGCGCGCATAGCCGCCGTCGGTTCGGCGACGGCCGCGGAACTCGAGCGTCGCGGAGTGACACCGGCATTCGTGCCGTCCGAGTTCGTCGCGGATCGCATTCCGGACGGGCTCGGCGAGGTAAAGGGACGACGAGTGCTGCTACCATTAGCCGCCAGCGCCCGCAAGGACCTGGCATCGGAACTCGCGAACCGCGGGGCGTTTGTGGCGGACATCGCGTTGTACGATACGGTGGCACCTGCGGTCGATGCCGACGCGCTAGCGGAGATCGAGCGTGGTGTCGATGCCGTGACCTTCACCAGTTCGTCGTCGGTACGGCATTTTGTCGACATGACCGTGGAGCGGACGTCGCAGCTGCTGGAACGCGCGATTGTCGTTTGCATCGGCCCAATAACGGAGCGCACGGCCGAACAGTCGGGGCTTCGCGTCGACCTCGTCGCCGAGCCCCATACGACGGACGGAATCATCGCAGCACTGGTGACCCACTTTTCTGACCCGCAACCCTCCATCGCAGATCTTGCAACATGAACACGAGCGATCTCCTGCAGCGACCGCGCCGATTGCGCATCTCCCCCGGGGTACGAGCCATGGTTCGGGAGACCCGCGTGACGGCGGCGGATCTGATCTATCCGATTTTCGTTACGCACGAACCGGACGTGGCACGACCCATCGAGTCCATGCCGGGCATTCATCAGTTGAGCATCAACCGAGCGGTGGGCGAAGCGGGCGAAGCCGCCGGATTGGGCATACCCGCCGTGTTGTTGTTCGGGATCCCCAGCACCAAGGACGCCTTCGGGTCCGAGAGCTACGCGCTCGATGGGGTCATCCAGCGCGCGATCCGAGAAATCAAACAGCAGCTCCCCGACCTCGTGGTCGTGACCGACGTGTGCCTGTGCGGGTACACCGATCACGGACACTGCGGCCTGCTGAACGGATCGAGCGCCGAACTGACCAAGGACGGTTATTCGGAAGGATACGTGCTCAATGACGAGACGTTGGAGGTGCTCGCCAAGATCGCCGTGTCGCACGCGCAGGCGGGAGCGGACATCGTTGCGCCTTCGGGCATGATCGACGGCATGGTCGGTGCCATACGCGCCGGGTTGGACGGCGCCGGCCTCGAGCGGGTCGCCATCCTATCCTACGCCATCAAGTATGCGTCCGCGTTCTACGGTCCCTTCCGCGAGGCCGCCGAAGGCGCGCCCAAACACGGGGACCGCCGCTCGCATCAGATGGATCCGGCCAACACCAGGGAAGCGTTGCGCGAGGCCGCATTCGATGTCGAGGAAGGCGCCGACATACTCATGGTGAAGCCGGCCCTTCCCTACCTCGACGTGATTCAACAAACCCGGACGCAGTTCCCCGAACTCCCCCTCGCGGCCTACAACGTGAGCGGCGAATACGCGATGGTGAAGGCGGCCGCGGCCAACAGATGGCTGGACGAGCGGTCGACCGTCACGGAGGTCCTCACGGCCATCAAACGTGCGGGCGCCGACCTCATCATTACGTACCACGCCAAAGAGTTCGCAACGTGGCTGCGTTCGTAATCTCGACATACCGATGACTCCCAACGAGGCACTAAACGAATCACCATTCCTGAAAGCGTGTCGCCGCGAAGCAACACGGACACCGGTTTGGTTCATGCGGCAGGCGGGTCGGTACATGGCGGAGTACCGGGAAATCCGAGCACGGCACTCGATGCTGGAGATGTGCTCCAACCCCGAGCTGGCAGCCGAGGTGACACTGCAACCGATCGAGCACATGGAGGTGGACGCAGCGATTCTGTTTTCCGATATCCTCCTTCCTTTGGTGCCCATGGGCTTGCAGTTGGAGTACGTCGAGGGTGACGGCCCGGTGATCGACAACCCCGTGCGATCCGTGAAAGATTTGGAGCGGCTGCGACCCGTCGATGTCGACGAATCGCTCGGCCACGTCGCGAGTGCGGTAAAGCTGGTGACCGACGAACTCGGCGGCCGCGTTCCGCTGATCGGCTTTGCCGGCGCGCCGTTTACGCTCGCCAGCTATGCGATCGAGGGAGGCAGCTCGCGCAACCATGTTCTTACCAAGCGTTTCATGTACGAAGAGCCCGACGCGTGGCACGCGTTGCTGGGCAAGATGTCCGCAGTGGTCGTCGATCAATTGACCGCGCAGGTCCACGCGGGCGTGTCGGCGGTGCAGTTATTCGACAGTTGGGTCGGCCACGTCGGACCCGACGACTACACGGAGTTCGTGCTTCCCCACTCGCGCCGTGTGTTCGAACGCGTCGCAACGTTGGGAGTGCCGATGATTCACTTCGGCGTCGGGACGACCGGTCTGTTGGAGTCGATGCGAGATGCTGGAGCGGATGTCGTTGGCTTGGACTGGCGCATCCCGCTCGATGAGGGTTGGCGGCGACTCGGACCCGACACCGGAGTACAGGGCAACCTCGATCCGGTCACGCTCTTCGCACCTCGCGACCACATTCGCAAACGGGTCCACGACATTCTCGCGAAAGCGGATGGACAACCGGGCCACATCTTCAATTTGGGACACGGCGTATTGCCCGAAACACCGGTCGACAACGTGAAGTACGTGGTCGATTTGGTGCATGAATACTGATGTCTAGAAGACGATCTAGGACGATCAAAGACGATCAAAGACGGTCCAGGACGGAGGTTCGCTCGTGGCTCGTGGCTCGCGGCTCGTAGCTCATCGAGGTGGGCCCGCCGGGTTGGGTAGCGGGGTGGTAGGGGCCCGTCGGGATGGGCAGGGCGGCGGCGGGGGCACGGGGATGAGGGGTGGGGGGAGCTCCCGTCGGCGTCCTCGTCATGGCATACGGTGGGCCCGATTCGCTCGACGACATCGAACCCTACCTCATAGATGTCCGCGGGGGGCGCGCGGTGAGTCCCGAGATGGTCGCTGAGATGCGCGAGCGCTACCGAATCATCGGCGGACGGTCGCCGATCCTGGAGCGCACCCAGGCGCAGTCGGATCGCTTGCAACAGGCGCTGGACGCTTCGCACGACGGTCCGTCGTTTCGCTGCTTTGTGGGAATGCGGCACTGGACACCGCGCATCGACACGGCGCTGTCAGGCATGTCGCAGGCCGGGATTTCAAGGGCCGTCGGCGTGGTCATGGCACCGCACTATTCGCGGATGAGCATCGGGGCGTATTTCGCGAAAGTCGCCGAAGCCAACTCGGCGGTTGAAGTGTTGCCCATCGAGCGATGGCATCTGCTTCCCGAACTGATCGACGCGCTTGCCGACCGCGTCGTGTCGACCCTGTCGCAGTTTGCCACAGACATTCGGAACGACGTACAGCTGATCTTCACGGCGCACAGTTTGCCCGAACGAATTCTGGAGTGGGACGACCCGTACCCTGACGAGCTGCAAGCGACCGTCGCCGCTGTCGTCGAGCGGCTCAGGAATCGAGCCGACGCGGTAACCAACCCGTTCGAGTTCGCGTACCAATCGGCCGCGATGACGAACGAACCGTGGCTCGGGCCCGACGCCGGCGAGGCCATCACACGCCTGCACAATGAGGGACGACCGGGAGCGCTGGTGGTACCGGTAGGATTCACGACCGAGCACGTCGAGATCTTGTACGACATCGACGTGGAATACGCGCGGCTCGCGGAGAGTCTGCCGTTCAAGCTCGAACGCATCCCGATGCTGAATGACGACCCCCGCACCATGGCAGGCATTGCAGGTCTGGTAAGGCAACTGGCGAGAAACCACGATTGGCATGAGTAGATCGGTTCACCGGGTCGTCGTGGTGGGTGGTGGGATTACCGGCTTGACGGCCGCGTATCGACTGGCGCAAGCCGGCGCGGGCGATGCCAAACTCGAAATCGACCTCGTCGAACGCTCAGACAGACTGGGTGGAAAGATCTTCACCGAGCACATCGACAATTTTCTGGTGGAAGGTGGCCCTGATACCTTCCTCACACGCAAGCCGGAGGCGATCGCCCTGTGCAACGAGCTTGGCCTCGGCGACCGTCTCATACCGACAAATCCCGCTCTTCGTCGCTCGTTCGTGTCGCGCCGGGGCAAACTCCACCAACTTCCCGAAGGCATGAGCGGATTCGTGCCGAGCAAGTTGGGGCCGCTGTTCTGGAGCGGAGTGCTCTCACTTGGTGGAAAGCTGCGTGCCGCATCGGAGCTGTTCGTGCCAAGATACACGGGAGACGCCGAAGAATCGGTCGCGGCGTTCGTGCGCCGAAGGCTGGGGCGCGAGGCCTACGATCGTCTTGTCGAACCTCTGTTGTGCGGCATCCATGCCGGCGACGGCGAACAGTTGAGCCTCCTGGCCGTCGCACCGATTCTCAGAGACATGGAGGAAGAAAAGGGAAGCGTGCTACGCGGGTTGCGGCTTGCCACCAAAGCGGCGGCCGATGAGGTGAAGAAGTTTCCTACGCCGTTCGTCTCGCTCGCGGGTGGTTTGCAAGAACTGATCGGCGCGTTGGAACGGAACCTCGGTATCGTGCGGGTTCGGACCGGGTTGCAGGCGATCGCGGCACGGCGGAATGAGGGGACGCTTGTGTTCCAGCTGAGCAACGGCGAAGAGATCCGGGCAACGGCGGCAATATTCGCCACACCGTCGTTCGCAACCGCTGATCTGTTACAGACCATCAACCCCCCGGCATCCCGGGAGCTGGGGAAAATAAGATTTGTGTCGAATGCCGCCGTGGCGATGGGCTTTCGCACGCGGGACGTCACACGCGCGCTCAACGGGTATGGGTACGTCGTCCCACGGTGCGAGAACACCATGGTACTGGCATGCTCGTGGGCCTCGTCGAAACTGCCCAACCGGGCGCCCGACGGCAACGTGCTGGTGCGCGTCTTCCTCGGGCGCGACGGCCAGGAGGTCGACGACACACAGAGCGACGACGCCCTCATCCAGACCGCCCGCAACGAGGTGCGTACCGTCCTCGGCGCCTCAACCGACCCCGTGTTCGCCCGCCTCTTCCGTTATCCGCAGGCGATGCCGCAGTATACTCTCGGCCATCTCGATCGACTCGCGCAAATCGATCGCGCGCTCGAGGCGACGCCGGGCGTATTCCTGGCGGGAAATTCGTATCGAGGGGCCGGCATTCCCGACTGCATTCGTTCGGGGCAGCAAGCAGCGTCCAACACGCTTCGCTACTTGGAGGGCGTCATCGACTGATGGATACCAAGGGTTCCGACGAGCTGTTTGCACGGGCACTCGAAGTGCTGCCCGGCGGGGTCAACTCGCCGGTGCGCGCCTTCAAGGCCGTGGGCGGCCGGCCGTTGTTCATCGAACGCGGCGAGGGCGCGTATGTGCGGGACGTGGACGGAAACCGGTTCGTCGACTACGTGCTCTCATGGGGACCGTTGATATTGGGGCACGCCGCACCCGTGGTGGTACAGGCCGTCACCGAAGCGGCCGCCAAGGGCACGAGCTTCGGGGCGCCCTGCGCGGACGAAGTGGAACTGGCACAACTGGTGTGCGACCTGATGCCGAGCATCGATCGCGTCCGGTTCGTCAACTCGGGCACCGAGGCTACGATGAGCGCGCTCCGCCTCGCGCGCGCCTACACCAGCCGCGACAAGATCCTCAAGTTCGAGGGATGCTATCACGGACACGTGGACGCCCTGCTCGCCAAAGCCGGGTCCGGGGTCGCGACGCTCGGACTTCCCGACTCGCCCGGCGTTCCCGCAGCAACCGCGAAGCTAACTTTGGTGGTTCCCTTCAACGACCTCTCGGCCGTCGAGCGGCAGTTCGCCAAGTACCCGGACGAGATCGCCGCGGTCATCGTGGAGCCGGTGGTCGGCAACATGGGCGTCGTCCCTCCTTGCGACGGATTTCTGCAGGGGCTCAGGAACGCCACCACCGCGGCAGGCGCCTTGTTGATCTTCGACGAGGTCATGACCGGGTTCAGGGTGCACTTACGGGGGGCGCAAACCCTGTACAGGGTCAAGCCCGACCTCACCACCCTCGGCAAGGTGATCGGTGGCGGGCTGCCGGTCGGTGCCTATGGCGGTCGCCGAGACATCATGGATTTGGTTGCGCCATCGGGACCGGTGTACCAGGCCGGCACGCTCTCCGGCAACCCGTTGGCCATGGCCGCGGGCATCGCCACGTTGCGCGAGTTGCAAAAGCCCGGGGTGTGGGCGGCCATCGACGAGGCGGCAGCCCGGGTCGCGGACGGTATTGGCGAGGCCGCGCGGAAGGCCGGCGTGACGGTCGCGCAAAACCGCGTGGGCACCATGTTCTCGACCTTCTTCTGCGAGGGTCCCGTGAGCGACTTCCAGACCGCGAGCCGGAGTGACACCGAGCGGTTCAGTGCCTTCTTTAGAGGAATGCTGGAACACGGCGTGTATCTCGCGCCGTCGCAGTTCGAGGCGGGGTTCACGTCGACGGCGCATGGGGAGGAGGAGATCGCCAAGACGATCGCCGCGGCGGAGACGGTGATGGCTGGGCTGTGACGGGCGGATGGGCAGGCGGGCGGGCAGGAGGACGAAGACGGTCTTAGACGGTCTAGGACGGTCCAAGACGGAGCGTGGCTCGTGGCTCGTAGCATCACGGACGGGCAGGCGGGCAGATGGGCAGTAAGACGGTAAAGTAGAAAAGTCCCGTCTGCCCGTCGGGTGGGGTGCGGAGTGGAGTGGGCCCGTCGGGTTGAAGGGTGGGGCGGCGGGGGCCCGTCGGGAGGGGTTGAGGGGTGGTAGGGACAGTACCGGCGCGCTTGGGTGGTCTATAGATTTGGACCCCTCCTCACCGTACTGGGTTGGGAGGTGTAGGGGGAGCGGGCGGTTAGCTCAGCTGGTTAGAGCGCTACGTTGACATCGTAGAGGTCACTAGTTCGAATCTAGTACCGCCCATGCAACAGGTGTCTGGGATCAGGTGACAGGTGTCGGGGCCCATCCACCCCTGACCCCCGAAACCTGGCACCTGACACCCAGTACCACGCGCCCATAGCTCAACTGGATAGAGCGTTTGGCTACGGACCAAGAGGTTGGGGGTTCGAATCCTCCTGGGCGCACTGCCACGGATAACTGACCGGGAACACGGATCGTTCGGCGCCCGGGAAGGCCGTGCTGTGTGTGGAGCAATCCGTGTTCGAGGATGAATCCGCGGCTGTTGATCCGTGGCCGACGGGGCGTAGCGCAGCCCGGTAGCGCGCCTGCTTCGGGAGCCTGCTCAGAGGCTGCGTTTTTCACCAACCTGACGTAATTGCGGGCGTAAGTACGCCAAGGGTGCGAAGCTTGAAAGTGAGTTTCGCACCCTTTCTGCATCTGAAATTGCACAGTTAATTGCACACCCCCAAGTGTGCTTGGTGTGTGACAACTCGGTTGAAGAGGCAGCACGCTCGTTGGGCGCGTTTCAACGCCGCTTCCCTCCACCGAAGAGCACGAGGCACACGATGACCACGAGAAGCATTACGAGATCCCGGCTCACTGTCTGCGCTCCTCTCTCCTACCTCTGAGACTGCCCCGGCCTGTCAAACATCCACGCTCAACCCGTCGTAGTCTCCGTCACTTCCGCTTCCGCTTCCGCTCGATCAAATCGCCAGGCTCACATCCAAGGACTGTGCTCAATGCGTCCAGCGTAGCAAGGTCAACCCGTGTGGTCAGGTTCTGGCAGATCCTATTCACGGTGACGACATGCACACCTGACCTGCGGGAAAGCTCGCTCTGGCTCATTTGATCGCCTAGCTCTTTCTTGAGCCGAAACCGTGTCACCATTTATCTGGCAATCCCTTTCAGGTTGAGAACCTCCTCTCCAACCTAGCCCCGTATGTGTATTAGTGCAAGCGCATTAGTGCATACACTTGACGTATATTAGCGCATCCACTATATATCTCTCGTAAGCAAACGGGCCAGCCGGTTCTCTCGCAAAGAATCCCCGACTGACCCAAGCGCACCAAGCACTAACCCGGAGGTCAGCGATGGCACACTTCAGAGGTACCGTTTCCGGCGGGCGAACGCAAGCGAGTAGGCTGGGCCACAAGTCAACCGGCCTAGAAACCACCGCAGCGTCATGGCAGGGTGCCGCGCATGTGCGTCTGTGGCACGACGCCAGCAGCGACACCGATATGGTAGAGGTGGCCCTTACGCAGCACCATGGCGCTGGGGTCAGTCCTGACGTCGTGCTGTATCGCGGTCCGGTGGGTGAGTATGCGCCCCACCAATGTACTAGCTGCTGTGAGCGTGGTGCTACGGTCGGCGATTTGTGCGAGCAGTGCGACGTAGAGAACGAACGCAACATTGCCCAATACGAAACGTCGGAAGCGCGTGCAATTGCGGCTGAACGGGCGGTGACATCATGACGGCGCGTCTCCCCAAATGGATACGGGTCGTACGTGATCCGGGCCAGTACCCCACACAGCGACAGCAAGTCACCTCCCCGTCGGATGTTATGCGGTGTTTGGGCGCAAAGCTGGGCGCTGAAGAGGTGGAAGTCTTCACCGTGGTGATGCTGGACGCGAAAAACAGCGTGCTCGCCTTACAGGAGGTCACGCGAGGGATTCTGAATAGCTCCCTAGTACATCCTCGCGAGGTTTTCCGGGCAGCCATCGCTTACGGTGCTGCGGGCATCATCGTGGCCCACAATCACCCCAGCGGTGATCCAGCACCGTCAGCGGACGACAAGGCGGTGACGCGGCAACTAGTCGCGTCTGGCAAAGTCTTGGACATCCCGGTCTATGATCACGTGATTGTGGCCGCAGATCGGTATTTCAGTTTCGCCGAGTCCGGGTTGCTGGACGTGGTGTCATGAAGCGCGGGCACTCTGCCAGCAAACCAACCGGCCAGGCTCTCGGCTACGCTCGCGTCAGCACGGACGAGCAAGCCCGCGAGGGGGTGAGCCTACAAGCCCAGGTGGCGCGCATCCGAGCCTACGCCCAGGCGAAGGAGCTTGAGCTAACCGACGTGCTCACCGATGACGGCATCTCCGGCAAGACGCTCGAACGGCCAGCGCTGCGCGAGTTGATACAGCGATGCGAGCGCGGCGAAGTGGGTCACGTTGTGGTGGTGAAGCTCGACCGCCTGACCAGACACACGCGGGACCTGTTGGCCCTGGTCGATGACCTATTCCTAGCGCGTCAGATCGAGCTACACAGCGTCTCCGAATCCCTCGACACCTCGACGCCTCACGGGCGCTTTGTGCTGACCCTGTTCGGCGGCCTGGCGCAGATGGAGCGGGAGCTGATCGGCGAGCGCACCCGCACGGCCATGGCGTACAAACGGGAGCAACGCCAGCCAACCAGCCACGCAC
>JADFPO010000134.1 GCA_022562295.1 Gemmatimonadota bacterium | reverse complement strand
GCTCTGCTTTCGATGAAGGCCTCGCCTTCTACGGTACGAGTCCGTTTCTATGGATCTCGAGGACGGATGTAACCTGGCTTCACCGTGAAATGGACTTCGAATCGCTGCGCGATCACCCGGAGTTCGCAGAGTTGTTACGACCTGGCGGATAGCCACGCGGGCCAACCCGGCAGGACCTGCTGGATTACTGCGAGCGGGATACGTGGGCGACGGTGAAGTTATTGGAGCGGTTAAAAGAATTGGCGGATGTGTAGGCTGGGACGGAGGGGGACGGAGAGCGGACGACGCGGCCTAGGCATCCTCACTCCGCTCCATTGGGTGGTGGCAAGCCGTCGAGCGCGCTGGCCACGGCCCGGCAGGCAGCCATCAGATCGGCGACGAGGCGCTCGTCCACATCCAGCTCGCCCTCGTATTCACCGCGATTGCGAACGTCGTGACACTTGGCCAACACGCGCCACACCTCCGGCCCCAACTTCAGCGTATGCGGCAGCACCTGAAAAACAATGTAGCGATTGACCGGCCGGTAGCCATGCCAACGCAAGGCTGCAAGGCACAGCGCGTGTGCCGCGTTGTAGGCAAGATCAAAGCGGCCCTCCAAGGATAAATCGGCATAGGCCGCGTCTTGCAAACGCGCCAGGCCGGAACGCTTGAGGCCGGAGAATTCTCGCGCATCCGGCGGTTCCGCCGCGAGCGATTTCCCCGGGCCGCTGAGGTTATCCAGTGACGAGGTCACTTTCCCGTCCTATCACCCACAGCTTGTGCTGCGCCAGTACCCGTTTGACGAACACATTCCCCTGTTTGACACGCTTGTCGAGTTCCGCTTGGGAGTACACCGTTGGATTCACCGGCCTGCCGAGCCGGCTTACGGCGTCTTCGAGTGCTGCGAAAATATCCGCATACGTCAGGGTGTCGCTGACGACCATCAGGTCGATATCGCTCGTTGACGTGTCCTGTCCTTGGGCCACCGAACCATAAACGAACGCGGCGCTGATTCTCTCTGCCAGTGGCGCCAACCCGCCGCGCAGAACATCGGCGAGACCGGAAGTCTTCAACACCAGGCCGCACAATTCCTCAAACACCGGCGCCGCCGCATTGGCTTGATAGTGCTTCTGGTTACCGATACGCGTGACGGTCACCAACCCCGCCGCTTCAAGGCTGGTCAATTCCCGCTGGACCGCGCCCGTGCCGGAATCCGCAAGCGAGATGACCTCATTCCCGTAAAAACTCCGGCCTGGATTCCCGAACAGCACACCCAGCACCCGCTGTTGCACTTTGGTGAAAAGGGCATCGGCAATCCCAGTGGACCGGACGGGGCGGGGGCGCGTTTTCTTGGTCGGCCGGTTCCTGATTCCCATATTGGGTATGATAAACCCCTATTTGGGTATGGTCAAGCCGGCAAGGGACGGCGATTGGAAGAACGTCGGTGTGGGGCTGCGAGTCGTCGTACCGCTGGACATTAACTTCTACCCAATCGTGCTGGAGCGGCGGCCGAAGTAGGAGGGGTCTATCTCTCACCAACCAGTTTCGCTATCCGTGATTTCACATCCTCCACCACTGGCTGCAATTCTTCATCAGCCTCTCGCCACAGCTCGACGAAGCGGTTGTAGTACTCGACTGCCTTGTCGCGATCGCCGCGTTCCTCGTACAGCTCGCCGAGTCGTCGAAGCGCAGTCGGTAGCGCGGTATGATCCAGGAGACCAAAGCCCCAGGTGGTATTGAGGTAGCGCTCCCAAAACGCAATCGTCGAGTCCGCCTCACCGGCCACGTCGTAGGCCCGCGCGAGGCTTATCAGACTGCAGGGGACACACGCTGCGGTCTCGGCCGAGCGTCGCAGTCCGGCGATCCCGCGCCCGTAGTTCTTCTCACCCAAGGCCACCCATGCGGCCGCTCGGAGGTGTTGCCGCTCAAAGCTGCGGCCCAGTTCCGGCTGACCCGAGGATTCCATGTCGGCGAGCAGTTGGCGTGCGGTGGAAAGATCGCCGGCGAACGCGTGATAGGTTACGAGTGCCTCGTAAGGTCTATCGGGGACCTCCAGCTGATTCAGCGACTCGTCCGAAAACACCGTGGCGAGCGCGGTGCGGGCACGATCCACGTCCTCCGTCAGGAGCAGCAGGGTCACGGCCCATCCCGTTGTCATCGAGAGATACTCCGCTGACAGCCCGCGCTGCTCGGTGGCGCTCAGGGCATCCTGCATGTATCGCGCTGCCTCGCCCAGCCGGCCGCGCGTGGCCGCGAGCCACGCGAGGTTCCGGCCCGCAGCCGCCTGCCAAAACGGACTTCCCCGCTGACCTTCCAACAGCGCGTGCCAGGATCGCTCCGCCGCCTGGAAATCCCGCCGTGTGTACGACAGTTCTCCTCGTGCATTGTCGACCCGAGGATTGCCAGGGAAACGCGCCTCCAATGCATCGATGGTCGCGGCGGACTCGTCGAACTGGCCCAGGATCCTCTCGACGAACGCGATGTTGGTAAAGCCCGGTGCCCAGGTCGAATCGACTTCGAGGGCGCGCCGGTAGTGCTCGAGCGCCCGGACGTGGTCGTGGAGTTGGCCATAGAGGACGCCGGAGTTGTTGAGCGCACGAAAATCGTCCGGGTACTTGTCGAGAATCGTTCGATACGCGGCGAGCGCGTTTTCCCGCTCGCCCGTAACATCGGTGTGGTATTGGGCTATGGCGTACCCGCGCTCGAGGTCCGTGAGGCGGTCACGATACTCGTAGGCCTTCGTGAGAGCTTGGATCGTTCGCGCCCGCTGCTCAAAGTTGTTGCGCAGAATGATGCCGAGCTTCCGATACGCCATCGCGAAGGCCGTGTCGGCGGCGATCGCTTCTTCGAGTAGATCGACCGCGCGATCATCGTCTCCCGCGATCTCCGCCTGCGCCGCCTGGGTATACAAGCGCAGTGCACCCAGCGAACCGGTGGTGACAAGATCGAGCGGAACGCTCCGCCGAATCGTCCGCAGGGATTCTCCGACCCGTTCGCGAAGCTTTGCCGAAAGCTCGTCCACGGCGGTGATGATCTCCTCCACATTGCGAGCGGACGTCTGCTGAGCGGTGAGCACCTCGCCGGTTGCCGACGTAAGTCTGGCGGAGAGGACGTCCCCCGTCCCCAACGGCACGATCTCGCCGGAAATCACGGCCTTGATCCCCTCGCGCTCGGCGATCTCCAGCGCGATTGATTCGTCGATGCGCGTCATCTTGGCGCGCTGCATGCGCGCCAGACTCTCGTTCAGCCGTGCAGGATCGACGAGTCGGATGACAGGGGATTGTGAGAGGCTCACCCGAAGGAGCTCGGTGACGGTCGACCCCAGTGTCGTGTCGGCGGTGCGATTGTCCAGCTCGGCCAGGACGAGCGGTTCGCGCTCGGCGATCGCACCGGTGGACATGAGCGTGCCGGCGGGGCCGATGCCAAGCGCCCGCGTCGCCGTATAGCCCGTCGCCACCACGCCCAGGCCCGCAAAGGCTAGCCCGCCGCCGATCAACGCGTTGCGCCACGTGAAATGCTGCTGAACCCCGATCGGCGTTACAACGTGCATCCCCGTCATCGTCGCGACCGCGCGCTTCCGCTCGTGGTGCCCCGTGAGGAGCATGATCGGCAACCCGACCGCCAGGAGCGCGACCGCGCCGAGGAATACCCAGTCGGGCAACCCCAGCTGGATCATGATGAAGTACACCACCCCGAGCAGCACCACCGACGCGGCCCCGAACATCGCTGCGACGCGCACAGGATGTGCCTGCCGCGCCACCGCCCCATAATCAACTGCCGGGATTGGCGCCGTACCGGTCGGCGTGATCCCACCGGTGGGCGTCAGCATCGCATCGAGGTGCGGCAGCAGCTCCTCGGCCTTCTGCCACCGATCCGCCGCCTTCTTCTCCAAACAGCGCATCACCAGCACGTTCAACGCGTCCGGCACCGTCGGCCGATACTTGGTGGTCGGCTCAGGCACATCGGTCACATGGGCAGAGAGCACCGCCTGCGGGTTGGGTCCACTGAACGGGGGGCGTGCCGTCAACATCTCGTACGCCATCGCCCCCACCGCATAGATATCCGCCCGATGATCCACATGCGGATCCGCCACCGCCTGCTCCGGGGCCATGTAGGCGGGCGTGCCCAGCGCCACGCCCAGTGACGTGAGGGACGATTCTCCCGTCGAGGCACTTACAGCCTTCGCCACCCCGAAATCGGTCACGACAGCGTGCTTGCCAGAGAGCAAGACATTGTCCGGTTTGATGTCTCGGTGCACCACGCCCTGCTCATGAGCGTAGGCCAGTGCGTCCACCACTTCCTTGAGAATCCGCACCACTTCGCCCACGGGCAGCTCCCCCTCCCGCACGAGCTTCGCCCTGAGCGACTCGCCCTCGATGAAAGGCATGACGTAGTAGAGGAGATCATCGTGCGATCCGGCGGTGAGCAGCGGCACGACGTGCGGGTGCTGCAACCTGGCGGCGAGCTTAATCTCGCGCTCGAACCGGTCGACGCTCACCCCAGCGGCCATTTCCGGCGGGAGCACCTTGATGACGACCTTGCGGCCGAGTCGGACTTCCTCCGCGAGGAAGACGCGGCTCATGCCGCCGCCGCCCAATTCCTTTTCGATGCGATACGTGTCGCCGACTGCGACTTGGAGGCGGTCTTGGAGGTGGGACATTGCAGCTAATATAGGGGCTGGAAAAGCAATGGGCGAGTGTGACGGTCGGGCCTTGGAAAGGCCTGCCAGTCCAGTCCAAACGCGCGTCTACCGAAGATCGGCCGGGAGCAACCCGAGGGGGCCATCTCCCACTCGGCCACGGATGACGCTGAAGCTTTGAGGACACGGATCCCCCCAACGGGGGATGGCTGGCGGAGGGGCCTGAGGACGCCCGCCCCACCGATGCGGAGCGGGTGGTCCACTACTCTCCATTCGAGAAGACACGGATCAAGAGTCTGCAAAAGTCCGTGCCCGAACTCGAGCCGGAACTGAAGGAGCTGGAGTCCAAGCTCATCGATCTGCTGCCTGTGATTCGGAACAACGTGTATCACCCGGATTTTCGGGGCAGCTTCAGTCTCAAGTTCGTGCTACCGGCGCTCATACCGGAACTCACCTACGACGACCTGGTCATCGTGGACGGTATGGTTGCTAGTGTGACAATCGCGAGGCTACTGTTCGTGGCGGGGAAGCTGAGTCCTGAGCAGCACGAGAAGACACGGCACGATCTCTTGGAGTATTGCAAGCGGGATACGTGGGCGACGGTGAAGTTATTGGAGCGGTTGCGGGAGTTGGCGGGGCTGTGACGTTCTGTCCACAGTTCACGGTCACGCCGCGGATCGTCCGCCAGATCGTCGCCAACGGTCACACTCGTCGCAGGCCTATTGCGATAAGCCCGCACGCTGCACCAGGTCTGCGTTGTTAAGATCTTCCGACGTAGTACCTGCCTTGTCTCGCGATCCGAAGCGTCGCATATCAGTGGTCGTCCGAAGGGAAACAACCTCCTGGCAGGTCTCGGTACCCGGATCTACCTTTGGGCAAAGATGCAGTCCTTTGCGGTCGTCGAGAAAAGGAACGATATATGCGCACCAAATCTCGGTTCCACCTCCCCGCCCTCCTCCCATTCCTGTTCTTATTGGCCGCGTGCGGGTCAGGGGATCAATCGCGCAACTTGGAGATGGTAGCCGGCGGCGGCGGGATCGATGACGCGGTCTTGGCGAATGCCGATGCGGATGACGCCAACTGGCTCACCTATGGCCGTACCTATAAGGAGCAGCGTCACAGCCCATTGACGGAGATCAACGAGGAGACAGTCGCTCGGTTGGGGTTGGCATGGTCGTACGATGTAGGGAACGTGCGTGGGCTCGAAGGAACACCGTTGGTCGTGGACGGTGTTATGTACGCCACGAGCGCCTGGTCGGTGCTCCACGCCATCGACGCGAGGACGGGCGAACAACTCTGGACCCACGATCCCCGCGTGGATCGCGGACACGCCCGGTACGCCTGCTGCGATGTAGTGAACCGGGGAGCGGCCTTTTATCGCGGGAAGGTGTACACCGCAACGCTGGACGGTCGTATCGTGGCGGTCGCCGCTGAATCGGGTGAAACCGTATGGGAGACGCAGACCACGCCGAAGGGCGAGGCCTACACGATCACCGGCGCGCCGCGGATCGCCGACGGACGGGTGTTGATCGGAAACGGCGGGGCGGAGTTCGGCGTACGCGGGTACGTATCGGCGTACGATGCGCAAACCGGCGAACTGGACTGGCGCGTCTACACCGTACCGGGTAATCCGGCAGACGGGTTTGAAGCCGAAGCGCTCGAGGCGGCCGCGGAGACGTGGAGCGGTGAGTGGTGGAAAGCGGGTGGGGGTGGCACGGCGTGGGATGCGATCGTATACGATCCCGAGCTGGACATGGTGTACATCGGGGTCGGCAACGGCTCACCCTGGTACGCTCGGCTCCGGAATCCCGGGGGCGGGGGTGGCGACAACTTGTATCTCTCCTCGATCCTCGCCGTCCGCGCGTCGGACGGTGAGTACGTGTGGCACTACCAAACCACACCCGGCGACAACTGGGATTACACCGCCACGCAACCGCTCATGCTCGCGGAACTGGAGATAAATGGTCGCGAGCGAAGAGTGATCATGCAGGCCCCGAAGAACGGGTTCTTCTACGTCATCGATCGGGAAACCGGCGAGTTCCTCTCCGGTACATCATACGCCGAGATCTCCTGGGCCACCGGGATGGGCGACGACGGCCGCCCCATCGAGAACCCCGCGGCGCGCGATCTCGCGGGCGGGGTGTTTGTGCAACCCGGTCCCAATGGTGCGCACAACTGGCACCCCATGTCCTACAACGCCAACACGGGCCTCGTGTATTTCCCGGTCTACGATCACTCCTTCGTGCACCGAGTGAATGATGCGTGGAGCTACGACCCCCGGACCTACAACATCGGGTTGGATTTCAAAAACAGGACCGCCGACGCGGGGGAGGACGTCACCGCGACCGGTCGCCTGATAGCCTGGGACCCGGTTGCCGGCCGTGAGGTCTGGCGGGTGGAGCAGCCGCTCCCAGTGAGCGGTGGTACCCTCTCCACCTCGGGGAACTTGGTGTTCCAAGGCCGTGCCGACGGGACACTCAGCGCGTACCGCGCCACCGATGGGGAGGTGCTGTGGGAGTTCCAGCACGAAACCGGAATCGCCGCCCCACCCATCACCTATTCAGTGGACGGCACCCAGTACGTGGCCGTCCTATCGGGCTGGGGTGGACCCGAGGTTCTCTTCAACTCACCGCTAGGACAAGGAAACGTCGCCCCGAGTCGCGTCCTCGCCTTCGCCCTAGACGGCTCGGCGAGCCTCCCGCCCCCACAACCCCCATTCCCACCCATCGAGGCACCAAGATTTCAGCTTGCGGCCTCGGCCGCCGACGTCGATGCGGGAAGAGACCTCTACGCCCCCAACTGTATGCGCTGCCATGGGGCAGACGTGGTGAACTCGGGAGCCACGCCGGACCTCCGACGCTCCACGACCGCGATACACGAGTCGTTTGCCGACATCGTGCTGGGCGGACTTCGCGAGCCACTCGGTATGCCCGCGTTTGACGATCTCCTGAATGCCGAAGACGTGCGGCTGATTCAAGCGTACGTGTTGGCGAGGGCGAGGGAATCAGCTGGTGGGAATTAGACCGACGCTCTGCACGCGGCGACCGTAAAATCATGAGCAGCCGTGCTCAAGTGGAGCTGCCCCGGGAAAGACACGTCAGAGAGTTCATATGAAGATCCTCATTCCGACGGACGGTCCGCAGAGCTGGCAGGGCCTACTTGCAGACCCAGAAAAACATTGGCGCGACGGCCACTCCGCCAAGATGCTGGCCGAGTCGTGGGAGCGGGCGCAGGGGTTTCCATCGGAGGTCCGGGATCTCCTTGCAAGCAGCCCTGAGCCGGCACTAGCCGAGGCGACACCTCTTATTGGCATCCCGGAGTATCAGGTACCGCTCCCAGGTGGAAGCCGTCCCTCGCAGAACGATCTATTTGTGCTCGCCGCTGCGGGGTCTTCACTCGCCGCGATCATGATAGAAGGAAAGGTCGAGGAGCCCTTTGGTCCCACGGTGGCAGAGTGGTTCACCGACGCCTCCCCCGGAAAGCAGGAGCGATTCAGGTTTCTCCAAGAGAAGCTCGGTCTCAGGGAACCCCCGGGTGGCAACATCCGCTACCAGCTCCTACACCGCACCGCTTCCGCGGTCATTGAGGCTCAGCGATTTCGGGCTCGCTTTGCCGTGATGATCGTCCACTCGTTCAGCTCACAGCATGCCTGGCTGGACGACTACCAGGCGTTCCTGGCGCTCTTCGACAAGAAAGGGGGCGTGGGCGACCTTGTTATGTTGTCGCAGATTGATGCCGTAGAACTCTATTGCGGGTGGGCCGCGGGACCTGCTGCATAGCGAGCGTTCAAAGTCTCGAACTTACAAAGGCTCATCGATCTAGCCAGGGAAAGCATATGTGACAGGCTTGGCTGTCTTGATGAATCCGTGTGCCTTCAATGCGGCTTGCAGTTCGGGCATCTGAGCCGGGAAGATCGGAGTGTGGCGTAGGGCGTAACCGCGAACCGTAGTCGGCGTTCTGTTCCTACCCTGGCTCCAACGCACATCCTGACCTGCGAAATGAGACCGAACCCGCTCTATGACCGGCTGAATTGGAGTCTCTTGTCAAATGACATCTTACGCAATACATCATCCGGGAGGGTGCTTTTCCCAAAGGCGCTGTGCATAGCTTCCTTCATCGCTTGGAAACCACTGGCCGACTTCGACGCATGAACCAGATGATACTTCGGATTGCCAGATTCGTCCCGAATCCGCAGGGGCAGAACGAAACGGGAGCCAGACTCAACAAGCAATCTGATATACATCTCGACGGCCTTGGCGTCACGGAGATGTGGGGGAGTACTATCCAGTTCCCTAACGCGTTCAGGCCCCAATGCCCCCGACAAGATGCGCCGTGCTGCAACCTTCGTCGCCTGCAGGGACGCGGTGCTCCTCGCAACTGCTGCCCTTTTTTCTTCCTCGGTTCGAGTCTCCTCCTCTACAAATAGGTTTCGTTGCAAAAGAACCTTCATGACCTCTCGGTCGGCGTCCCGCTCCGAGGCAGCAAGTACCGCGTGTAGTCGAACAGCCCCGATGTCGGAAAACAATGCAAAGATCTCGTTGTGAGGCCCCGAAAGAGCGGGAGGAAGCAGTTGCGACAGAAGTCCCTCGACACCAAAAGGGTCAAGGAAGAAGAGAGCGGGTTCCTCACCGACTTCCGTCATCACGTCA
>JADFPO010000034.1 GCA_022562295.1 Gemmatimonadota bacterium | reverse complement strand
ATAGATCATCGTGGTCCGGACGTCCCGGTGCCCCAGCAACTCCTGCACCGTGCGGATGTCGTAGCCCGACTCCAGTAAGTGGGTGGCAAACGAGTGACGGAGCGTGTGGCACGTGGCGCGCTTCGGGATTCTCGACCGGAGCACCGCCGCCCGAACCGCCCGTTGCACGGCCGTTTCGTGTAAGTGATGCCGCCGTGGCTCCCCCGTTCCAGCGTCCCGGTAGACACGCGTAGCGGGAACACGTATTGCCACACCCACTCACGGCTGGCGTGTGGGTACTTCCGGTCCACCGCGTCGGGCATCGCGACCCCGCCTCCGCCGGTGGCAACATCCCGCTCGAAACGCACCCTCACACGATTCAGGTGCGCGCTCAGCTCTGCACAGATCATCGCGGGCAGTACCGTGACCCGGTCCCGCCCTCCCTTGCCCCGCCGCACCCGAATCTCACGCCGCGCCAGATCCACGTCCTTTACCCGCAACTCCAAGCACTCGAGCAGCCGCACGCCGCTGCCATACAACACGACCACAATCAGCCGGTACACGCCGTGCAGCTGGCGGCATATGGCCTGGACTTCCTTCTGCGTGAGCACTATCGGCAACGACCGCGTAACCTTGGCCCGGAGAACGCCGCCCGGCAACCGCAACTCGCGGCCGAGTACCTCCCGGTACAAGAACAACAGCGCGCTGGATGCCTGATTCTGCGTCGCCGCGCTCACCCGCCCCTCCGTCGCCAGACTCGTGAGATACTGCTCCACCTCGGCACCACCCATGTCGGCCGGATGTCGCTTGCCGTGAAACATCACGAAGCGGCGAACCCACGCCACATACGCCTGCTCCGTGCGCCGACTGTAGTGACGCGCACGAATCGTTCGGCGCATGCGCACGACCAACTTCTGACCCATGACGGTGAACTTAGGGGGCAGCGCTTGCCCGAAGAGATCGATTCACCGCAACCGTTACCATAGTAATGCGGGCCGACACTCGACACCTGACACCAGCAAAAAAGGCGACCCCTCAGCCGCCCTCTACTTATACCCCTCTAGCTCCTAGCCCATAGCCCACAGCTCAAAGCTCACTCAACTCCACCCCCCTCGTCCTAAGTGCCAGCTCCATCGCTTCGCCGATCTTGTTGTTGGGCGTCGACGCACCCGCGGTGATCCCGACGACGAGCCGCTCGCCGCTCAACCACCCGGCGACCTCCACCTCCTCGTCGCTCCCGATCAGCTTGTGCCGAATCGTTCCCCGCTCGGGATCGATGCACGACGCGTCGGTGATGTGGTACGTGGTGGTGTGCTCCGCGCAGAGCCTCGCGAGGTGGTTGGTGTTGCTGGAGTTGTGGCCGCCGATGACAATCATCAGGTCCAACGGCTCCTTGACGAGATCCAACACGGCGTCCTGCCGCTCCTGCGTGGCCGAGCAGATGGTGTCGAAACTCCGGAAGTGCTCCGGCAACGCCGACTCGCCGTACCGCTTGATCATCGACTCACGCACGCGAGCCGCGATGGCCAGGGACTCACCGGCCAGCATCGTGGTCTGATTCGCCACCCCGATCCGTTCCAAATCCCGTTGCGCCGAGAATCCCGGCGACATACCGGGCCGCAAACGATCTTCGATGACCGCCGCATCGCCACCATCTTCGATGAACCGGCACACGATGAGCGCCTCGTCCATGTCCCGCACGATGAGGTACCTGCCGTTGTCGTACCGCGTCACCTGGCTCGCCGTGGCCTTGGATTCCTCATGAAAGGGTTTGCCGTGAATCAGCGCGGTGAACCCCTCTTTGGCATACAGATCCACACGCTTCCAGACGTTGAGCACCGAGCCGCAGGTCGTATCCACCAGCACGCAACCGAGCTCGGTCAGACGCTGCATGTCCTTGACGGTGACGCCGAACGCCGGAATGATCACCACGTCCTCGGGCACGACGTCCGAGAAGTCGAACTGGCCGTTCGCGTCCGGCTGCAGAATCGTGATGCCCATCGAACGCAGCTTGCCGTTGACGTGCGAGTTGTGGATGATCTCGCCGACCAGCAAGATCCGCTTGTCGGGAAACTTGGTGTTCACTTGGTAGGCATACTCGACCGCGCGGTCCACGCCGTAGCAAAAGCCGAACTCACGCGCCAGCTTGAACGTCACACCGCCCGCTGAAAGTTCGTAATCCTGCTCGCGAACCCGCTCGACCAGGCGGCTGTGGTAATCCGTCGACAGCGCGCCAGCCACCTCCTGCTTGAGGCCGAAGCCCTTTCGGAAATAGGTCTGCTCCATGAACCGTCTAATCTAACCCGGTGCGCCCCGTGAACGAACCGGCGTCGGCGGGGTGTTCCTGCCGCGCACGCCGACCACTTGGCACCATTCGTCCGTTGCGTTGCCCAACGGGACGTTGAACGATCCGGCCAGAAACACCGAGTCCCGGAACGAACTCTCGATCATGGTCACCGCCAATCGGCCCGCGACGACACTGTCTATCCGCTGGATCTCCGCAGTCCCGGTAGCGCCCCGGAACACGTGCGTGCGCGTGGCGGCGGGAAACAATTGAACGGCCACCCGCGCCGTGGAGGAATCCGGCGCGTCCCGAATGCCGGAGACGACTTCGTATTCGCCCACCTCGTCCGCGTTACGCGAAGGTCCGAACAACAGGATCACTCCCAGCCCCTCGCCCTGCGCCAACACCTGGATGAGTGACGGCTCCCGACACCGCCCAGCCGTGGCATCCCAACTTCCGGAGAACAGATATTCCTCATGCCGCGTCGAGGTGAGTGCGGCTAACTGTCCTGCCTCGACCTCTGGGAAGTCGGGCATGGCGGCCCGTATGACGACCGGCGCCTGAGCCGCACTGTCAACGGCTACACTATCCTCACCGGCGACCGCTTCGGCGTCGCCCTCCGATCCCCCGCCCCCACCACCACCACAGCCCCCCAAAAACAGCGGCACGAGCATCGCGTGTCTCAAGCTCATGCGTCCGCCTCAGCGAGCAACGCGCTCCTGGCTTGGTCTTCCGAAAGATGAAACGGCTCGAGCATCTCCCGAAGATCGGTCGGAAATGGTTTGGGCGCGAGGCTGGTGCGATCGGTCGCGACCAACACCTGGTGAGCGGTTGCCGCCAACTGGTTCGCTGCGAGGTGCAGCACATCGAAGTTCAACGTGATAGACGTGTTGCCGAACTTGCTGACATACGCGGCTACACGGAGACGATCGTCGAGCCGCGCCGGATACAGGAAGTCGCAATCTAGATGGACCCGCGGCAGCCAGATGTCGAACCGATCGAACACCTCGCCGTACGGGGCCCCTGCGGCGCGCAGTAGTTCGGTCTCCGCAATCTCGAAAAAACGCACGTACGCACCGTAAAAGATGATCCCGGCATAATCCACGTCGGACCATCGAACGTATTCATCTATCGTAAAGGGCTTCGGCATATCCCCATCTTCCGACCGGGCGATCCACCCATCACCAACGAGCCCGCCTGCCAGACGGCTGGCGCTCTCCTCTCTATATATATAAGGAAAGGTGGAGACGCCGGATCGACAACCTGAGAGACTAGAGCGGCATCCGGAACAGAAGATCGAACCGTGCCGACGTGCTCGGATACACTCCCTTGGCAAAGTCGAGTCGCATCCAACCGCTGAGAAGTGCGACACCCACACCGCACCCACCAACGGATCGAAATCGTGGGAAGGCGTGACGACGTCTCCCACGTCCAAGAACACCACGGGCGCCCAATACTGTGAATCCTTCATCGGGGCGCTTTGAAGAGCAGATCGAACCTGAGACCGCGACCCGGCCGAAGGCCCTTCGAGAGGTTGAGGCGTGCGATTCCCTGAAGGAAACTCAGGCCGCCGCCAACGCTTACCAGCGGGTCGGACCCGGAAAACCGGGTGTCCCCGATGTCCGCGAACACGACCGGCGAGTAGATGCCGCTCCGCCGCAAAGCAAAATCCACTTGCGCCGACCAGAACGACCTTCCGATTCGCTCGGGGTAGTCAAACCCACGCACCGTCTCCGGGCCTCCGACCCGGTACAGCATTTGCGGTACGAGGTCGCCGACCAGACCAGCGGCTCGGAGGTTCAGCTCGCCGGTGCGCCGCAGCAATGAGAACGGCACGCGGACCGCACCCCAAGCGCGCCCCGTAGTGACCGTATCGCCGCCCAGGAGCGCTTCGACACCCGTGTGCAACTCGGCCGGACCCACGAACGACCTGCGCGCCGCGAACACGCGCACGAAGTCGCCCTCGGCCACGGGCGTGTTGGGCGGGAAGATGCCGCTGCCACCAAAGCGATCGTTGATGCCGGAGGACGCCACGGCCAGCATCGTACGTTGGCGCTCGAAGAACAGTCCGAACTCCGCGTTTCTGAGGAGACCGCGGCCGTAGCTGGAGAAGGACACCCCACCACCCGCGGCGAGATAGTAATCCGCATCGTCGTGGCCGGCGAAGATGCCGTTCAGCGAGTTTCCGAAACCGAGACCGGATGTCCACGGCTCGACTTCCATGACGTCGCGAAACACCGAGATGTCCACCCGGCCACCCGGTGCATCGCGGCGCCAGGTGAGCGAGGCGGTTGGGCGGCGGTCGACGAACCCGAATCGCACAGTCGAGAGCAACGTGACGAAAGCCGGCCCCGGCCGGATGAGATAACCGGCTCCCAACGACGATCCCTGCACGCGGTTGAACCGATAGATGTCGGCGAAACTCTCAACGGCCAAGTGGTGCGGCATCCGCCCAACCCAGTCCGCGGGAAGCTGCTCCTCCAACTCGCCCAACGCGGCGATCGTTTCTTTGATGCGCTCTTCGTCCTCCGGTGTGAGCTCGAGTGTCAACTCGCCAGGCCACCCGTCGTATGCCACAAGCGAATCGTACGGCGGGTAGTGTATCTCCCATCGGCCACCGGTTTCCGACCTTCCGCCCTGCGAGTATCCAGTCTTCGAATCGCAGCGCACCGGCGGTCTCCCACTGGGAAGGGGATGGTCCATTTGTGGGCAGCGTCTCTGCCTGCGCATGCGCCCGCGAGACACCCCTTCGTCGTCCTCTTCCAATACGCTGTCGAGCGACACCTCGAACCTGGGAAGCACAGATTGATTGACAGCGTAGTCATCAAACGTGGTGAGGAAGCGAATCGGGATCTTGAGGTTCACGAACCAGGGAATGTCGACCGTGAGCTGCAGGAGTTGCCGGTAGGGCATCCAGTACAAACGGTTGTAGAGCGCGTATTCGAGATCGGCCTCGAGCTTGACGATGCGCTGCGCCCAGCGATTGTTGCGCCGTGCCTCCGAGCTGTCTTCGGGCGTTGGGTCGTCGGGCTCCACCCAGTTGTACTGTCCCACGAACACGAACGTCATGCGAACGACCTCGAGGGTTTCCTGATCGAACCACATGTCCCCCGCAATCAGCGACGGGCCGAGTTCCTTCGGCTCGACGCGAACACCGACGGCTCGCACCGTCCTGCCCGGCACCGAGATTGTGAACGAATCGACAATGGCATAGCGGTAGAAGCGTTCGGCTCCCGGCGCCAACGGATGGAGCGCCGCCGTCGATGGCAACTCGTCGCCCACCATGCGGATGCTGTCGCCGAGGCTTCGCGGAATGAACCAGGGCCGGTCGAACTCCGCGCTCACATCGTCGTCTTCATCGTCCCCGAGTCCCTCGGGAAACGCGGTAACTGCGCGTTGCCCGAGAACCTCTACCTTCAGGTCGTTGGGCAGCGACCATGTAATGCGCGCCGCCGTTTCATGCGCCACGATGGGAGGTATCCGCGCGAAACGGCTTCGTCCGAACCCGACGTCGATGCGACTCGTTACCGACGCGGAGTAATCACGGACGAGAGAATCTTGATACGCGTGCCGGCCACGGCCCTGTACGATCAAGGCCTCCGTGGCGGCGTCCGCATACGTGGTTGTGTCGGGGTCTTGCGCGATTGCGAGAAGAGCCAGCGCCAGAAAGTACGATGACATTATCGATCCAGCGACGGGATCGGGACCAACGAAGCGCTGTCCTAAGTTCCCTCGATCCAGCCGCCCCGCTCGTCGCGGTGAAGGCCGTAGGCCTTGAGACGGCGCCACAACGTCGTGCGCGAGATTCCCAACATGCGTGCCGTTTCGGCCAAGCGCCAACTGGTCTTCTCGAGTGTGTCGACGATGGCTTGGCGCTCGCGGTCGGCCAACGATTTGGGGCCGGGCTGGACCGGAAGGTATACCGCCTCGCCCACGGTGAGAGACCCGACGCGCAGCGGCGCAATGCGAGCGCCGAGGCGTGCCAGACGCGGCATCAACTCCTCAGCCCTTTCGGGCCCGCCGTTTCCCAGCGATTCCAACACGCGCTGAGCTTGCCCGTTGGCGTAAGTGACACGGCCTTCAGGGTCGAACACCACGACACCCTCGTCGAACGAGTCTAACACTGCCTTCGCCAGCGGCGAAAAAACAGAAGCCCTGTGGGGCTGCATTCCCGTACTAATCATCTCAATCGCCTGCCTCGTTGTACTCATTGGATACGCCTTACTACCCCTCAAGGTTTCAGGTCGCACCGCAGTTCCGCAACCGCCACGGGGGAATCCGCTCACCTCCACGCAGAAAACCCCAGACGCTGGCGTCGTGGCAGATACAGACTTATATTGACTGATCATTCAGTCAGCAAACATGGCAAGATCCAAGGAAGCTGCGCGCAAAGCGATTCTCGACGCCGCCGACCTCGTGCTGAAGCGCGACGGCGCCTTCAATATGACGATGGACGCCGTGGCGCGTGCAGCCGGGTGTGCCAAAGGGTTGTTGCACTATCACTTCCACACCAAGCAAAGGCTCCTGGTCGAGGCGGTCGGCCGCATTTCCACTGAAAGGGAAGTCCAGTGGACTCAGGCGTTCGACACTGCCGACCCGCACGAAGCCATCGATCGGACTTGGAACGTGATCGCTCAAGAGGTCGAGTCCGGCACCCTACGGGCGTGGAGTTCCCTTCTCACGTTATCTGACTCTGCAGTTGACCAGGCGGTCAGTAAAGCGTCTGCCCGCTTCAGAGATCAGATAACCACCGCAACACGGGATCTGTTGGCCCGAGCGAACTGCGAGTCCACCCTCCCGGTCGACCGGCTCGGTTGGCTGCTCACCGCCGTGGTTGATGGGATGTCGTTTCAGCTCGCGGCCGGGGCGGACGCGGAGGTGCTGGCCGATGCGTATGCCGCGGCGTGGCTGGGGGTCTTGTCGCTCACGTCGCCCTTGCGTTAGCGCGGGCGGCCACGCCGCCGCCTCCCCCGAGGGCCGTGCCGCTCGGCCTTGGGCGGAAGAGCCGCCAGTTGATCGTGCAACTCCTCCAAGGTGTCGGCCCGAATCGCGGGTCGTCGACCGCGCAACACCGTGAACCTCAAGGGGCGATCCAGCGCCGGCACGTCTTTCGCTTGGAGGCGCCGGGCCTGACCCATTCTCAGCCGTATTCGTGCCACTCCTTTGCCGTTCTCGATCTCGTAGTCTAGCGGGACGCGGTCGCCGAATACGGCCGCCGATCCCGGTAGGCTGTCGAGCCGCGCGATCTCTTCTTTCGAAACGAGTGCCTCGACATCCAAACCCATCGGCGTCGACATGAACTGCTCCAAAGATTCGACCGACCGTAGCTGCTTCATCAGGTTGGCGCGTACCCGAACGGGATCCGCCTCTGCGAGCGCGCCACCCGACCGACGCCAGTACGTGCCCAATCGGTCGAGCGCGCGACGCACCCGTTGTTGATGCGGATGATCGGCAGTGCCCGCCATCAAGGCCGTCGCGAGCGCGCCGCGTGCGCTCTCAACGAGGTCCCTAGGAATCGCACCCGTGAGAGGTGTCCTGTCGCTGTCCAATACGAACCCGAGGTATTCGGTCGCGGTGACCCGGTACAAGACGCCGCCCTTGCGCGAATGGCGGTATTCGACCGTTGGCGGGCCGCGCCGCGCATGCCGCTTGATGAGCGCGAGCGGCAATCCCGTACCTTCGATCGCGGCGCGTCGCGCGCCGTGCCGGCTCGCGAAGTATCTGATCGTGCCGGCCACTGCTCCCCAACGACTACACACCGACCCGCGTGCAACCCTAACCGATTCACCGCTCGCCGTCTGCTCGTCGATGACCAACGCGAAAGACGCCACGTCCGCCAAGACGCCTTGGAATTGCTTGAGCGTCCGCGATGTCGCGCTGGGAAACTTGGCAGGCAGCGGAACCTCGAGCGTGCGGTACACCGAGGCGGCTCCTAATGCGATGTCTTCGATCGCCTTCACGAGCACCCCGCGGTGTTCTGCCCACTCCTCGAGCGACTCGTCGAACAGGTGACGCGGCAATCCGTACACCTCGCCGACGTATCCATGACGGTCGACCGCCTCCGCGAACAGGTTGTATGCAGTGAGATGGTCGCTGTCCGCGACGATCAGACCCCGCAGGTCGTAATTCTCGCGCGTCATCCGGTGCAGCGAGTCGACACCCGACATCACAGCGAGATACGGGATCAAGTCGGCCTTCGCCCGAACCAGCAGTTCACCCCACGGTCGATCCACCGGCATCGCCTCGACGTCACGGCCGTACGTCGTGAGTCGCCCACCCTCGATAATGCCGCGGTTGGTCAAGTCATCCACCGCCGCCCGGTATGCCGCGCGGTCGAGCGCCACCGGCAAATCCAAGTCGGTCAGGTCCACGCCGATTGCCGCGGCGGTGAGCGCCACCCGCTCCGATTCTCCGCCAAGCTGGAACACGGGAGGAACCGGACGCAGACCGGCAAAGTCCACGTCACGGTCGGTGAGGATATGGACTTCGCCTCCCGCAACCCTTCCATGAACCCGACCCGCCATTTGCAGCAACTCATTCGGGCCGAGGTACTGCCGCGTCAGAACATTCCTGCCGCCATCGATGAGGTTCGTGAACTGCGCATCTTGGATAACGACTGTATCCAAACCGTGAATGTTCAGCGCGGATTGTCCGGCAGCCGTCATCGTCAGCACGAACGGTTTCTTTGCAGTGCCATCCAAGAACGGTCGAATTACGCGAATGGGTTGCCCGCCGTGGTAATGCACGACGGTGAGGCCGGACCAGCGCCGCCGCATCTCTGCCGCCACATCCTCGACCTCGGCACGCGTGGGCAGGAATACCGCAACTCCCCGCTTCTCGCGCTTCACGCGCCGAACGAACTCTACGTCGAGAAAGTTGAGCGGCTCGCGCGTCTGCATGGTGACGCGAGCCGCCAATTCAGGATCGAATGCGGTGGTCTCGAGCACGTCGTTCGAGCGCAGGTAGCTCGCATAGAACGACGGATCTACGGTCGCCGAAAGCCAGATATACGGACACCCAACCCGCTTCCCCAACGCCAGGCACAACTCCAGCTCGGCCGATGTTTGATGAATCTCGTCTACCACTAACGTATCGCGCGCTTGGATGAGGTCGTCCTGGAACCAGCGGCGCGCGATACCTGTCGTTACGATGACGACATTCCAGGAAGGAGTCTCGGGCGTCGCTTCCCGCTCGCGGTTGACCACTCCGACCTTGAGAGGGGCGCGAAGAATCTCTTCGGCAATCGGCCGGATCGCGAGGGTCTTCCCCGTACCCGTGCCCGCCATGATACCGAACCCCAGGCCGCGACGCGCAAGATCGCGAATCTCGCCGCCGTGCTCGCGCTCGAGCAGTGTGTCGACCTTCAAGCCCATTGCGAGCTCGATCGTCTCGCACGCCGCGCGCGTCGGCGCAATGACGATCACACGGCCGGTCGGCGGCTCGGCGCGCCGGAACGCATCGGCGTCTGGGGGAAGGTAGTGATCCCTGATGGGAGCTTGGCGCTTCATGTGACGTCACGCGCGCCTACCGGCGCGTCAGTCTCCCAAGCAAACGCCGAGTTCCCTCGCCGTGCGGACGACGTCGCCGTTCAGCGGCACCAGCTTCGGTTTGTTGAGCACTTCGTCCAGCGTTACCGTGGTGACCGTGGGCGGCTGATATGCCACCATCCTCCCGAAGCGCTCGTCCGCAACCGCGCGGGTCGCTTCGGCTCCGAACCGCAGCGCGAGAAGTCTGTCGAAGGTCGTTGGACTGCCACCCCGCTGCAGGTGCCCCAGCGTGACCGTACGCGTTTCCTTTCCCGTCGACTCGGCGATGACCGCGGCTACCAATTCTCCGATGCCACCCAACCGCTCCACCGCGCCCGCTTCGGCAGGGGCCTTCAACGACGGTGCGCCGGACCGAGGAGCGGCGCCTTCCGCTACCACGACGAGTGAGTAGTGCCGTCCCGCAGCTTCTCTCTGCAGGATCTTCTCACTCACCTTGTCGAAATCGAAGGGAATCTCCGGAATGAGAATCACATCCGCATCGCCAGCCAGTCCGGAGTGGAGCGCGATCCATCCCGCGTAGCGCCCCATCACCTCGATCACCATCACACGCTCGTGACTCTTGGCGGTCGAGCGGATCTTGTCGATAGCCTCGGTGGCCGTCGTGACGGCGGTGTCGAACCCGAAGGTCACGAGCGTGCCGCCGACATCATTGTCGATGGTCTTGGGTACACCCACCACGGGCATTCCCTTCTTCCACAATTCGCACGCGATATGGAGACTCCCGTCGCCGCCGACGACGATGAGCGCGTCGAGGGCATGGCGGTGAAACTCCGCCAGCAGCTCGTCGGACCGGTCGATCTCCGTCCACGTGCCGTCGGATTGCTCACGCGGCCATCGAAAGGGGTCACCGCGGTTGGTGGTGCCGAGGATAGTGCCGCCGAGGTGCGTAATGCCAGCCACCTCCGCCCGCCCAAGCGGGACCACGCTTCCTTTACCGAGCAGTCCGCCAAACCCCTTTTCGACCCCCACCATCTCCCACCCTCGGCTCAGGCCCGTGAGCACCGCACTTCTGATCACGGCATTCAAACCGGGAGCGTCCCCTCCCCCGGTAGAGATGGCGACCCGTCGTTTCGTCCCTATGCCGACTCTCTCTCCCCGATCAGACGCAGAACCTCGCCCTCCTCGGCGTGACGCCCCAGCGCCTTTTTTGAAAACACGAGGTCTCCATCGACTATCACCTCGAAAACCCCACCCGACCCTTCGATGAGCTGCACGTCGCAGCCTGAGTACGCCTCAGTTAGCTCGGCCGCCAAACTGGTGGCCCGCGGTTCGTAGTTTCAGACCATGCAATACTGGATGCTTACCTTCATCCGGATCTCCTCGTCGGTGGGTGCCACAGCACATATAATTGACTGACCGTACAGCCAAACACGTAAACTTAATAACTATAAGCACATATGGCGTTCAAGCTACAGTGAATCCTCCACTTTCGCAAAAGAGAACAAGGGCACCGGTGGGTGCCCGGGGCCCGCCAACAGGGCGTCCGAAACGCACATCAACCACCCCCGCGCCGGACCCGGTCGCAGTCTTCTGAGTCGGTGCCCCGTCGGCCCGCCCCAGAGCAAACGCGACGCCATGGCACGTCGCATTGGAAAACGACAAGTTAATGCGGCGCCGGTCTGCTGCACGACGGGTGACCGAAGTCACTGAGAGGTTCCGGGCGCGGTGGCATCGTGAGATCGCAAGTACACGGCATTACATTAGTCTCAATAGAGAACATATCAGGCCCGTTTCCACTAGAAATTGGAACTGCGAACGCGGTGACTCTGCAGGAGAAACCGCGGTGTTCAGGCGAAGCCAGGGAGGCTTTGGTGATGACGATCCCAGTTTTTCACTCCACGTTCCGCGGCGTTGGCGCACTGCTGGCCCTGGCGGTCGGTGCGGTGCCACTCGCCGCGCAGTCGGGCGTAGCCAATCAGATCGAGGTGGGTACCTTCGGCCTCTTCACCAAGTACGACAACTCCAACCTGGGCTTCGGCAACGAGTTCGGTGCGGGCGGCCGCATCGGGTACTACCTGTCGGACCGGTTCTCGTTGGAAGCGGCCGGCGACTATACCGAGACGGCCACGACCGCGCTCAATCGGAAGATCACTGCGGCGCGGGTCGGCGCTACGTTGTTCGCCAAGGCCTCCGTGTTCCACTTCGGCGCGGGTATCGAGCGCATGTTTTATCGCTCGGCACAGAATTTCGACGACACGGGAATCCACGTCGTGATCGGACCGCGTTTGTCGCTGGGAGGCAGGGCCGGATTCCGGTTCGAAGGGCGTGCCACGTACATCCCAAGCTCCAACGCCCCGGGGGCGTCCGGAAGCGCATTCAATCTCGGCGCCTCAGCCGGGCTGTCGATCTACAGTTTCGGCGGGGAGCCACGGGACGCGGACAAGGACGGAGTCGGCGCATCGCTCGACGATTGCCCGGACACTCCGCTCGGGGCGCGCGTGGATGAGGCGGGTTGCCCGAGTGACGAGGACGACGACGGTGTGTTCGACGGGCTGGACGACTGCCCCGCGACGGTCGCCGCAGCCGAGGTGGATTGGTTCGGTTGCCCCACCGACACGGACCTCGACGGCGTTTTCAACGGCATCGACATCTGCCCGGACACCCCGACCGATGCCACCGTCAACGACAACGGATGTCCCACGGACACCGATGCGGACGGCGTATTCGATGGCATCGATCAATGTGCGAATACACCGGTTGGCGCGTTGGTCGACGTGGCGGGCTGCCCGTCGGACGAGGACGCCGACGGCGTGTTCGACGGCATCGACCAATGTGCCGCGACGCCGCAGGGAACGATGGTAACGGGGCTGGGCTGCCCCCGCGACGACGACCTCGACGGCGTCATCAACGACCTCGATCAATGCCCCAATACACCGCCAGACACCGAAGTGAACGAGACGGGTTGCGTGCCAGACGTCGACACCGACCTCGACGGAATCGTCGATCGTATGGACCGCTGCCCCAACACCGCTCCCGGAACGAACGTGGACAACGTGGGCTGCCCGGTGTTGTTCGTGTTCGATGAAGCAACGGAACGAACGACACCGCTGATCTTGCAGGGCGTGCAGTTCGCCACCGGCAGGTCCACGCTGACTTCCGGTTCGTTCGCGGCGCTGGATCTCGTGGCGGCATCACTTCTCGGAAACCCGGAAGTTCGTATCGAGATCGGCGGTCATACCGACGCGACCGGTTCGACAGCGGCCAACCAGCGCATCTCGCTGGCCAGGGCGGAAGCGGTGCGAGCCTATCTGGCCCAACAGGGCGTTCCCATCGACCGGATGGAGGCCCGCGGTTACGGACCCGACCAACCGATAGCCACGAACGCTACCGCGGCAGGTCGCTCGCAAAATCGCAGAGTCGAACTCCGGAGAATCGACCAGTAACAGTGCGAATCAAAAAAACAGTTGCTGCCCTCTCGGTGGGTGTTGCGCTGCTGGCGGCCGTGCCGTCAGCAGCGCAGGTCATTCCCGCCCCCGAAGACGTCCTCGGCTTTGTGCCCGGAGCCGACCGGAAGCTGGTCGAATGGCCCGTTTTGGTCGATTACTATCGCGCGTTGGCGGACGCGAGCGACCGCGTGCAGTTTCGCGAGTTGGGACGCACTACGCTGGACGCGCCGTTTGTTGCCCTGGTGATCACGAGCGCGGCGAACATGCGGAGACTGGAGGAAATCCGTAGCGCGAACCTGCGACTGGCGGATCCGCGTCTCATCGCGTCGGAGACGGAGCGGGAAGAGCTCATCGAGACGGGAAAGACGATCGTCCTCATCACGTCGAGTATCCATTCGACCGAGGTTGGTGGCCATTTGTCGCCCACCATCATCGCGCACCGATTGGCCACGGAGTCTTCCCCAGAGATTCGCGAAATCCTCGACAACACGGTGTTGCTGTTGGTTCCTTCGCTGAACCCCGACGGCGTCACCATCGTCAGCCGCTGGTACAACGAGACGTTGGACACACCCGCCGAAGGAACCGGCCCGCCGGAGCTATACCATCATTACGTCGGCCATGACAACAACAGGGACTGGTACGCGTTCACGCAGGTCGAGACGCAACTCACCATCGACAGCCTGCACAACTACTGGCATCCCCAAATCGTGCACGACATCCACCAACAGGGACAAAACGGCAGCCGGTTCTTCTTGCCGCCGTTCTTGGACCCGATCGAGCCCAACGTCGACCCGCTGATCGTCGAGGGGTACAACACCTTGGGCACGTATATGGCGTGGGAGCTGACCGGCCAGGGAAAGAAGGGCATCGTCGTCAACTCGACGTACGACGCCTGGACGCCGGCTCGGTCGTACCAACACCATCACGCCGGTGTGCGCGTCCTGTCCGAGACGGCCAGCGCGCGCCTGGCCACACCCATCGACCTCCCCTTCGAGGCGTTGCGCGGAGGCCGGGGATTCGATGCGCAGCAGTCGTCCTGGAATTTCCCCGATCCGTGGGAAGGCGGTCACTGGGACCTGGGCAACATCGTCGATTACCAGTCGTCCGGCGCGATCGCCTTGCTCAAGCACGCGGCGGTCAACAGACGAGTATGGTTGTCGAATTTCGTCCGGATCGGCGAGCGCGCCGTAGCCGGCTGGGCCAAATGGCCCTACGCCTACCTGATTCCCCGCGATCAGCCCAACGCGATCGGGCTCAACGCGGTGCTGCGCATTCTGCATCGTGGCATGGTCGAGGTGCGGACGGCACAGTCGGACTTCATGGCCGGGGGCGCCGAGTATCCCGCCGGCACGTACGTGGTCGTCTTGCAACAGCCGTATGCTTCGTTCGGCAAGGCTCTGCTCGAACCGCAGGTGTACCCCGATCTGCGTTTGTTTCCCGGCGGCCCGCCGCGGCCGCCCTACGACGTGACGGCGCACACGCTGCCGCTGCTCATGGGCGTCGACGTGGTCATGGTGCAGGACCGGTTCGACGTGCCACTGTCCGACCCGGTCACGCCACCCGAGTTCGCGTACCGATACGATGGCTTGAGTCGTGAAACCAACAGCGGCGGCTTGGTGGGACTCTACAAGAGCTACTCCGAGTCGATGGACGAGGGGTGGACGCGCTGGATCTTCGATACGTGGGATATCCCGTACGAATCCATCGAGAACCCCCAAATGCGCGGGGGCGGGGGCGGGGGCGACTTGCAGCGTTACGACGCGATCGTCATTCCCGACATGAGTCCGCAGGCGATCAACCAGGGGTTGCCAGGCGACGTCTACCCGCCGCAGTACGCCGGCGGCATCGGTCGCGCAGGCGCCGACGCGTTGCGGACGTATGTCGAGCAGGGAGGCACCCTCGTGGTGTTCAACGCTGCGTCGATGTTCGCCATCGACGCATTCGCTCTTCCGATCCGCAACGTGCTGGAGGGATTGGATTCGCAAGAGTTCTACGCCCCGGGGACGCTGTTCCGCGTGGATCTCGACACAGACCACGCCCTCACCGCAAACATGTCGGATGGTGCCGCGGTGTGGTTCCAACGCAGCCCGGCTTTCGCAATCACCGACCCCACAGCCGACGTGCGGATCGTTGGCCGTTACCCGGCCGATCCCGACGCCGTACTGTTGTCCGGTTGGGTACTGCACCCCGAGCGCGTCGCCAACAGAGCCGCCATGCTCGAAGCCCGTGTCGGTGCCGGGCGCATCGTGTTGTTCGGCTTCCGACCGCAGTACCGAGCCCAAAGCATCGGCACGTACCCGTTGTTCTTCAACGCCCTCAAGCCCCACCGCAAGACGAGCGCCCGATAGCCACATTGTCAATGACACGTTGGTCGTTGCTTCCGCTCGTCGGACTGTTGGTCGGCTGGACACCGCAGCATACAGCCGCGCAGGATACTGCCAGCGTACACGAGTGGCGCGGCATCCTTCGTGACGCCCGGCGGCCGGACTACGTGCGCGAAGTGCTGCCGGCCGCGCTGCAACCCATCGGTCTCCCGCCGCCACCGGTCGGCGAGGCACCACCAGTCGTGCGCGCCGTGTACGCCAACGCGTGGGTTTTCGGTGGCGCAAGATTCTTCAACCTCGTCCGGCTTGCCGACACTACCGAGATCAACGCCCTGGTAATCGACGTGAAGGACGGCACCGGCTACATCACCTACCGGTCCAGCGTCGCCATGGCCATCGAGATCGGCGCGAACGGCCTGATTCGAGCGCGCGACGTGCGGGACCGCTTGGCGCTGCTGCAGGAACGCGGGATCCATCCGATAGCCCGCATCGTGGTGGCGAAGGATCCGCTACTCGCAGAGGCCAAACCAGATTGGGCCGTTCGTGACGTCGACGGCGGGTATTGGACCGACCGCCAGGGTGACCGCTGGGTAGACGCCTATCGGGATTCCGTGTGGCTGTACGCAGCCGAGATTGCGGCGGAGGCCGTGCTCCTCGGCTTCGCCGAGATCCAATTCGACTACATACGTTTCCCAGACGAACCCGCCGAGCTGCTCGACCGGGCCATCTTCCCGGCCCAGCAACCCGGCCAGAGCCGCCGCGCAGCGGTGCGGGCCAACCTCACGCTCCTGCGCGATCGGGTGAAGGCCATGGGGGTTCCGTTTACGGTGGACGTGTTCGGACTCACAACGTCGGCCCGAACCGATTTGGGAATCGGTCAATACTGGGAAGACGTGTCGACCCTGGCGGACGTCGTGCTCCCGATGGTCTATCCCAGCCACTATAATCGGGGTGCCTATGGGATAACGTTTCCCAACGCGGAGCCGTACGCCGTAGTCCGCCGCGCGTTGGAAGACGGCCTGAAGCGCAACGAAAACGTCCCGAACGCGGCGCGGATTCGCCCCTATCTTCAGTCGTTCTCGATCCGACGGGTGCGTTATACGGCGAGAGAGGTGCGGGCACAAATCGACGCGGTGCACGATGTGGGGCTTACCGACTGGGTGTTGTGGAACGCAAGCGGTCGCTACCCGGCGGGCGCCTTCCTTCCGAAAGAGACTTCCGGTTTGGGATCTCCCGTGCCGGCCGGTCCCAAAATTAGATAGCGATCACGCGCCGGCGGGCACCGCCGCGTCGCTCGGATGCCATGCAGTGATGTAGCCAGCGATGGCACTGGCGGCCGTCGTGTAGGGACTGGCCAGGTAGAGCTGGCCCGGTCCTGAACGCCCCGGAAAATTTCGATTGATGGCGCTGATCGTAACGGTTACCTTGTCATACGACACGCCCGGGCCCGCGTTGATGCACGCCCCGCACGATGGCTCGATAAAAGTCGCCCCGACCTCTCTGAAAATGTCGTCGTACCCGCGCTCCTCGCAGTAGCGTTTCACCTCCTGCGACCCGCACTGCACATAGCACTCGACATCGGGATGCACGCGCTCACCTCGGTCCAAAGCCTCGCGAAACACCTGCGCGTACATGTCCATGTCGGACTTTTTGCCCGCCGTGCACGAGCCGGCGTATGCTAGATCCACCTTCACTTGTCGGCCGAGTTCGCGAATGAACAGCCCGTTGCCCGGGTCTCCCGGCAACGCCACCATCGGCTCGAGAGCCGAGGCATCCAGATCGATCACTTTCTCGTACTCGGCACCTTCGTCCGAGAACATACCTTCGAGCAGCGCCTCCACCTCGGTCGGGTCCATCCCGCGCTCGCGCACAAGGAACTCGACGGTTCGTTCGTCCGGGGCCACCAGGCCGGTAAACGCCCCCACCTCGGCCGCCATATTCGTCATGGTGGCGCGCTCATCGACGCAAAGGTCCTGCACAGCTTCGCCCGTGTACTCCACCACCTTGCCGATGGCGTGCCCCTCCTTCACGTACGGGTGACGCAAGATTTGCAGCATGAAATCCTTGGCGGTGAGGTGCGCCGGCTTCCTGCCGGTGATCCGGATCAACACGGACGGCGGCACGGTGATGCGCACGTCGTTCGTGAGCCATGAATTGAAGATCGCCGTCGTGCCGACGCCGAATGCCACGGCGCCGATCGCGCCCGCATGCGGAGTGTGTGAGTCGCTTCCGATGATGAGCTGTCCCGGGAGCGCATGCTGCTCGAGAATCTTGGAGTGACAGATGGCCTCGGACCCTCGCACGATCTCGTTGCGACCAATCCGGGGAAGCTCACCGTACAGCCGCACATTTTGCCGCTCCGAAAAATCCTCTTGTTTCTTCTTGAGCTCGAGCGCCGCGTCGAGCAAACCGTCCGCTTTTCGCTCATCCGTCATGGCCAGCTCGAGAAACGTCAGATGGTCCCGGAAGAAGAACACCGACTCAGGGGCGAGGATCTTCTCATCCGCTCCCACGTGCTCCTCCCACAACATCGCCGCCATCGGCGTGACGTACTCATGACTGAAGCGAATATCCGTGTGCACAAAACCTTCGTCACCTGGCCGGACGCATGGAACACCAACCTCGCCCTCGGCAAGGTCGACCACCCAGTGCCGCGCGATGATTTTTTCTGCCAGCGTCGCCGGACGCGGTTCGGCCGAAACCCGCGGGACCTCTACCTTGCCCTGGAGCCGCGCGATGTTGTACTGGAACAGCCCCCCATACTCGATGACCCCGCGGGTTATGTCGCCCTCGCCCTCCGTGAATTCGCTGAGCGGAATCTCTTCACCGGCAAGCACTCGTTCGATGAGGCCGAAGTCGGTGCTCGTGAGGATACCAAGGTTTTGGCAGTTCTCGTTGTAGATGCGCTCGATACTCTCCGCAACCACTAGTTTGATGCCGGCGCACATTTCGGCGTAGGGCGACTGCTCGCGAGAGGAACCCTTGCCACGACGCTTCCCGCTTACCGAACAGACGAAGCCGCCGGCCTTCACGCTGCCCTTCGTCACCGGCATCTCGTCCCGGCACTTCAAACCCAGGTAGGGGAATTCTCCCAGCGTTTCGTCGTAGTAATAACAGATGTATGCCGGCGTGATTTCATCGGTCGAAATGTCGTCGCGCAGTGGAATATCGGCCGGCCACGGTGCTGCCTCGCCGGCCAACTGGCTTCGTACCAAATCCGGATCCTCGGCAAGGAACAGCACGCGTCCGTCGAAGCGAACGCGATCGGGGCGCCTGCGCACCAGCTGATTGTCGAATCGCTTTTTCATAGATCGAAAGATCGCGGGCACCTCGCCGCCGGGCAAGCTCACGAGTAAGTTTGCGGTTATGACGCCAATAGAGTGTAAGTCTCGTCTCAGCTTGCGGTTGAGAGGTGCCAGCCGCTTCGCCCCGCATCTCTTTCTCGCATGCACCGCGACGCACACCCTAACCCGCGGGGCAGCGGCTGCCGACGCCCAAACCACGTCCGCGGCAGCGATCGAGCGGGCAATCGCCGTACCGTCGACCGACATGCTGGCCGCGCATGTCCAGTTCTTGGCCGACGACCTATTGGCGGGACGCGCACCTGGGTCACGTGGAGCCTCGGTGGCCGCCCGCTACATCCGGTCCCAGTTCCAAGCCGCCGGACTCGAGCCCGGTGCACCCAACGGCAGTTTCTTCCAGAGTCTACGGTTGATCGGCGTCACCCCGCGACCCGCGATCGTGGTGGGGATTGCGCAACGCACCATGGCGTTGCGGTATCTCGACGACTTCGTCGCCTGGCCGGACGGCCCCGCACGAGGCGTCGTCTCCGATGGAGAGATCGTGTTCGTAGGGTACGGGATCGACGCGCCGGAATGGCAGTGGAACGATTACAGCGGGGAGAGCGTGACCGGAAAGATCGTCATGATGTTGGTGAACGATCCCGGGTTGAACGACTCGACGATCTTTCGGGGTCGGGAGATGACTCGCTACGGCCACTGGTCCTACAAGATCGACGAGGCGGCGCGACGGGGCGCGGCGGGCGTCATCTTGATTCACACTACCCGGCATGCGACATACCCATGGTCTGTCGTGCGCAACTCGTGGGCGGGCGAGCGACTTCAACTCGAAGGACGGCCTTCCAGGACACTTCGCTTCGCCGCGTGGATCACCGAAGACGCCGCCCGCCGAGTGATTGCAGCGGCCGGAATCGATTACGGCCTGTTGATGCGGCGCACCTCACGACGCGATTTTCGGCCGGTCCTGATCGGCGCACACGCCGTGGTGGACATCACGAGTGTGGTCCGCACACTCGAGTCGGTAAACGTGATCGGCCGTCTGCCGGCCGCGGGGGGAGACACGGACTCGGAGGAATCCGTCCTGCTCACCGCCCATTACGACCACCACGGCTTGGGCCCCCCCCCCCCCGGCGGGCCAAGATTCCATCTACAACGGCGCCGTAGACAATGCCTCCGGCGTGGCCGCCCTGCTCGCTACCGCCGCCGCGCTGACTCGTGCTGGCCACCCCGCACGTCGATCCATCTACTTCGTCGCGACCACCGGGCACGAGGCCGGCCTCCTGGGCGCCCAGACCTTGGTCACCAGGCCGCCCGTCCCGCTGGAGCGAACGGCCGCGGTCATCAATATCGACCGGGGCAACGTGTGGGGGACCACGAGGGACATCGTCGCCCTGGGCGCCGAGCTGTCGTCTCTCGGCAACATCGCCTCCCAAGCTGCTCAGGCCGAAGGACTTTCGTTGACACCAGACCCGGCCCCCGAACTCGGCGATTATTTCGGGTCCGACCACTTTCCCTTTGCGCTTGCCGGTGTTCCTGCCCTGCAGATTGCCACCGGGCGAAATTTCGTGGGGCAACCGGCCGACTGGGGGGACCGGACCGCGGAAAACTATCTGACCACTAAGTACCACCAGCCAGGCGACGAATTTCACGCCGGCCTCAGCTACGAGGGGCTGCTGCAGCAGGTGGCTGTAATGACGCGGATCGCTTGGGCAGTCGCGCAAACCGGCGAATTCCCTGTCTGGAACGAAAACTCCGTGTTCCATGAGGCCGGCGCACGGCTGCGGGCGGCCCGGTAGCTCGATCCCTCTTCCACTGATCGGGCAAAACCGATACTTTCCCGCGCGTTTTTTACTTCACTTCGGTCACAGGAGAGCCCCTGGAACTCCCGACCTCGCACCGAGTGCCCGTGACATGGCTTCGGGAACACGCTTGCCCGTCGATCCGTTTCCGCACGCTCACGGAAATCTTGCCACCCGACGCAACTAACGAACAGGAAATCGCCTCCCTCAGGGAAGAGCTGAGGCGCTACAAGGCGGTCACGCAGACCGAGCGAAAGCAACGGCCTACCGGGCTGTGGGCGTCGAACATTCTCGGAACGGGACCATCGAAGTCGCTCGGAACCAAGGATGTCGGCACCGTAGCGCAATACCGCCGCTTGCTCGAGTTAGGTGTCCCGGCCGACCATCGATCTATTCAGCTGGCGAACCGCGTCTTCTTCCGACTCCTCTCCCGTGATGAAGATCCGAAGCTCCTCTTCGAGTTCCAAAAACCGGCCAAGACCAATCCTGATTTGCGGAGTTTTGCGCGGGACACTCTCAAGGAAGCCGTGGCCTCTGCGCTCGCTCACGGGGGTCTCGCCGACGACCCACGGGTGCGGGGAGCAGCGAACAAGATAGTAAACGATCTTTCTCAGTTTCTGCGCAGCGACCTGGCGGACAAGCCAATCATTACCAAATCATTGCGCCACAAGCTCCACCCTGATGCCAAGCCACCGACGATCCACAGCGTTGCGCTGCTGGCGTACATGCCGGCGTATCAGCGGGAGCGCGCCAGCGTGATCGACCGCTTGATGGATTTTCTCTCGCAACCGGCGCCCAAGAAGAGCTATATGATAGAGTTTGGAAAGAAAACCGTGAAGCCAACGACTCAACTGCTGGGCGATCCCCTGCAGAACGATAGCACCGGCAGACCGAAGGACCTGCCGTTTGCGCTCCACTGGATGGAGCTGCTCGCGCGGCTTAATAGGCTCGAGGCATCAGCATCGGCCGTGAGGGCCTTGGCTCGCTTTTTCAAGGACTGCAACAACGACGGTGTTTGGAATCCCAAGAACCTCAGGGCCCTACCCAAGAGCCCGTCGGGTCTGGCTGACTTCTCGTTTCCGCTGGAGAACGACGCCAAGAAGGCGGAAACTCGCCGCACGGACGTGACATTCAGGATCGCGCTCCTGGCCAAGATAGTAGGCATGGAGCTGGAGTTCACCTGACACAAGGGCCGGGCGTCAGTTTTCTTTCCATATAGACATTGTGTCTGTCTATATATACGGCAAGAGCCAGCAGCTACGCTATATCGGCAGTCAATGCTTCCATGGCCGCCCGAACCAGCCCCACAATCGTTTTGTCCGTGGTCCAGTAGCCGCCGACCTCACCATTCTCAACCCGGGCCACTATCGCCACGTCCGACGCCAATAGGACGAACACTCCCGACCCGAAGAATTCGTTGATTCGACCCGGGTCGACGAAACCGGCTACGGCAACGGGAAGATCGGCCCCTGTTTCCTCCCCAACCACCCACACCACACTGGGCATGTTCTCGCCAGAACGACGACGCCACGCCGGACCCAAGGCCGTGACCAGATCCTCCGGGCCAAGGAGCGTAACTTCGCGTGCCCTGGCCACCGTGCGGAGCGCCGTGTTCACCAACCCCCGGCGTCCCTCGATCGGCACGACCGGTGCCCCGGGGTGGGTTCCTACCGCGGTCACCTGCCGCTCGAGGGCTTCCAGCTTGCGCGACTCTGTATCCACAATCCTGGCAAGCATCGCGTCCGGACGCTCCGCCCGGTAGCGTTGTGGCTCCTCATCGGTGCGGATGGCACCGCCTTTCGCGACCAAGCCATTCAACGCCTGGTACGCGTTGGCTCGGGCGATACTCAGGGCCTTGGCGAGAGCGTAGCCGCTGGACGGCCCCAATTCCAACAGGGCCCCATACGCCCGATTCTCCGTCGGGGTGAATCCGAAGGGTGTAAGATCGATTTGTGTCATCGAAGTAGTGCAAGCAACTACTACACGATGACGCCAACCAACGCAATACTTGGGTTGGGGTTTAGCGGCGGCTCCCCCCTCCGCCAGCCCCCGGCCTCGGGGGCCAGCGTTGGAGTGCCACCTAGTTGAGGGTGGGCACGAACTCCTGTTCCGGCTGCGGAAACTGCAAGGCTACGACCCCATCAGGAGTGCGAAGCGCCACCCTCAACACATCTCCCAGTTCCGAAGCCCCGTGGAACGTCATCCGGTCCCGCTCGGCATCAGACAGGTCTTCCAGATCCGCAAGGTTCTCGGTCGGAAGGATGATGTCGCGGATTCCGGCACGGCATGCGCCGAGAATCTTTTCCTTCACGCCGCCTATCGGAAGGACGCGCCCGGAAATCGTGACCTCGCCGGTCATCGCAACATCGTGCCGCACCGGTACACCGGACAGGGCGCTGACCAGAGCCACCGCCATTGTCACTCCAGCCGACGGTCCGTCTTTCGGGATGGCGCCCGCTGGCACGTGGATGTGAATGTCGCTGCGTAACAGCCTGTCGGACGAGATACCGAGTTCGTCCGCGTGCGACTTCGCATACGTGAGGGCAGCTCTCGCGGATTCCTTCATCACGTCTCCGAGGTGCCCAGTCAGCACCAGCTCGCCCTTGCCGTCCATGATCGCGACCTCGACGAACATGATGTCGCCGCCTACCGACGTGTAATACATCCCGGTCGCGATACCAACTTGGTCTTCCGCCGCGGCTCGCTCCGGATGCACTCGGGGCCGGCCGAGCAGGTCACTGATTTCCCCTTCCTTGAGTTCCAACGTCTCGGTGTCCCCGCCGGCAATCTTGCGGGCCACTTTTCGGGCCATTTTCCCCAGTTGCCGCTCGAGCTGGCGCACTCCCGCTTCGCGTGTGTAGCCTGAGATGAGGCCCGCGAGCGCGGAATCGTCAAGGTCCAGTTGTCCTTGTTTGAGTCCGGCCTCCCGTAGCTGGCGCGGAACGAGGTACCGCCGGGCGATCAACAACTTCTCCCGTTCCGTGTATCCGGAAAACTCCACGACTTCCATGCGGTCCAGCAGCGGACCGGGGATGTTTTCGATGAAATTCGCGGTTGCGACGAACAATACTTCGGACAGGTCGAACGGCACGCCCAGGTAGTGGTCGGTGAAGCTGTCGTTTTGAGCCGGGTCCAACACCTCGAGCAGCGCCGCCGCCGGATTGCCCTGGTAGGACACACCCAGCTTGTCTACCTCGTCGAGTAGGAACACGGGGTTCCTGGTGCCGGCGGTTTTCATACCCTGCATGATCCGGCCGAGCATCGCTCCGACGTAGGTTCGCCGATGGCCGCGAATGTCGGCTTCGTCGCGCGCACCACCCAAGGAGATCCTTATGTATTCACGACCCATCGCCCGCGCGATCGATTTGGCGATGGACGTCTTGCCAACACCCGGTGGGCCGACGAACAGTAGAATCGGCGCTCGCGTCTGCTTGTCGTCTTCGTTACCGGGGCACTCCTCCTTCTCCTTCCCCTCCTCATCCTCTGCACAATCGTCAACACGGTTGCGAAGCCGGCGCACCGCCAAGGCCTCCAGGACTCTGTCTTTCACGTCCTGCAAACCAAAGTGGTCTTCGTCGAGGATTTCACCGGCCTGCTTGAGGTCGAGGTGCTCTTCACTGCGGTCGTTCCACGGTAGCTCGGCGATGGTCTCCAGGTACGTGCGAATCACTTGCGCCTCCATGGATTCCGGCGAAGCCCGTTGGAGTCGCGTGAGTTCTCGATTCACTTCCTTCTGCGCGGTCTCTGGCAGGTCGAGAGCCGCCAATTGCTCGCGCAATTCATCCATCTGCCCGTCGGCTTCCTCTTCGCCGAGTTCCTTCCGAATGGCCTTGAGCTGTTCGCGCAGGTAGATGTCGCGTTGACGCTCACCGAGTTCCTGCCGGACCCGCGATTGAATCTCTTGTTGCGCGTCGACGAGCTCTATCTGACGTTGCACGTGAAGCAGCACCCGACGCAGCCGCTCTTCCACTCCGATCGTTTCGAGCAAGGCTTGCCGTTCCTTGGGTGAAATCTCGAGATACCCGCCCACGACGTCGGCGAAGGCCCCGGCATCCCCAACGCTCTGGATGACATGCTGCACGATTTCCGATGCGATGCCCGTTTTTTCACCCAGTTCGGCCGCGCGCTCGCGTAACTCCTTGTGCAATGCGGCGAACGCGGGGTCTTCGGCGTTCAGGGCGGGGAGGTCGTCCACCCGTTGGACGACGGCCTCGATGTGCGATCCGGTGTCCCGGTAGTGCAGGACCGTGCCCCGGTATTGACCGTGGAGCAGCAACTGATAGCCTCCTAGACCGCGTTGCACCTGCCCGATCTTGGCTACCGTACCCATCATGTGCAGAATCTCGGGATCCACCGCCTCAACATTCTCGATCTGAGACACCGCGAAAATCAGCCGGTCATCGTCCTTGAGTGCCGCCTCGATGGCCCGCAGGGTTCCGGACCGCACGGCACCGATGGGCGCCGTAACACCAGGAAAAACAACGAGATCCCGCAGTGGTAGGACCGGCAGCCGCCGGGGTCTCGGGTTCGTTTCACTCATTGGTCGCTTCCTCGTCCTTGAGCGTGATGATGTCCTATTCCCGAATCAATGCTGCAGCTACCGTGCCACGTCACTATGCCTCCCGTTACAGCAAAACCCCTCCAAACGGCTGGAGTTCCTGGCGTAGTGGCATGAGACGTGGAATACCGACTGTCATTGTGACAGCAAGCGCGAGAGCTATCTGATTTTCGGCTTTGGTACTCGGCGGGCGGATTGGAGGACGGCGACGAGCTCATCGTCCGTCGAGTCGCTCAGGAGGCCGGCAGCCATGGTGGTTTCCCGATCATCCTCGTCGGGGTCGGAGGCGCACACGAACCGAACGATATCCGCCGGCCCGGGTATCGAGTGGGTGTCTCGATTTGGCGCGATAATGCCCGACGTCCGACCGATCCGCTCCGCGGTCCAGCTCTTCCCGTCGTCTTCGAAAGTTCGCACCGAAACGCCCATGATACCGTAGCTAAAGGTTGCCAGAGGGTTATTGCCAGACTAATCTACGGACACTTGGGGCCTGATGCCACATTCCCCAACATCCGGCACCATACCCGGGGCGCCGGTGTAGACCTATTCCTGCGGTAGCTTTCCTGCCCAGGTGTTGTATCGCGTTACCCACTGCAAGCCCGGAGTCCGATGAAGGATACCGACACCCCTTCCCTGGCTGGGCGGTTGGCCGATGCGCTCAAGGAAGATTACACCATCGAGGGCGAGATTGGTCGCGGCGGCATGGGGGTGGTGTACGTAGCCCGCGACCTAAAACTCAAGCGGCGGGTGGCGATCAAGGTTCTACCGCCCGATTTGGCCTACCGGGCCGAGATTCGCACGCGATTCACGCGCGAAGCCCAGACGGCAGGGCGGCTTTCTCACCCGCACATCGTCCCCATCCACGCGGTCGGCGAGGCTGACGGGCTCGTGTATTTTGTCATGGGTTTCGTGGACGGGGAAACGCTCGGTGCCCGGCTCAAGCGGAGGGGCCGCCTCCCGATCGAGGAAGTCCGGCGCATCATGAAGGAGACGTCCGACGCCCTGGGCCTCGCCCACACCATGTCGGTCATTCACCGTGACATCAAGCCCGACAACATCCTGTTGGACGGCACGCGCCGCCGTGTGATGGTGACGGACTTCGGCATCGCCAAGGCGCTCTCCGATTCGGGGACCGGAACGCTCACTGGCACCGGCGTGGCCATAGGCACCCCCACTTACATGAGTCCCGAGCAGGCGGCGGGCGAGCGGGAAATCGACGCGCGGAGCGACTTGTATTCCCTGGGAGTAGTGGCATACGAGACGCTGGTCGGTCAGACCCCGTTCAGGGCCCCGACGGTTCCCGGGATGCTGATGAAGCAGATCACGGAGCCTCCACCCGACATTTTAATCGCGAGACCCGAGTGCCCCGAGGAACTCGCCGCCACCATCATGCGGTGCCTCGAGAAAGATCCGGAGAATCGATGGGCAACCGCCGATGCGTTGCGCCGCGCTCTCGAGAGCCGCACCTCGGTTCCCTACCACCGCCCGTCGCGGTCCGTTGCTCGCCTGGATCGTCCGAGCAAGAGCCGTCAACGCGCGCGCCCTTGGCGTGAATGGGACGACGACAGGCGGGAGTCCCCTTCCGCGCGCCCACGCAACCGCTTGGCGCGTGGCGACCGCGCGCGGCCACCTCAGCGAGAGCGTTCCAGAACGCAGCCGGCCCAGGGAACGGAATCCGGCGAGCCCAAGATCGTTCGGGATTTTCGTGGGGGATTCGCGTCGTACGTGTCGGTGAACGGCAGCTTACTGATGCTCAACCTGTTGACCGGCCTTGACTCCCCGTGGTTCTTATTCTGCGCGATTCCCTGGGGCATCGGGATGGCGTCGAGCTACGGCAAGCTGTGGACTGCCGGATATAGCTGGCGCGATATCATCCATCGACCTCCGGCTGCCGACGCGATCGAGGCGCCAAAGGCCAAACGCCAGCGGGATGGCGCCAAGAAGCTTCCGCCCGTTGAGGCCGGACGCGAAGTCTCAACGGGAGATTTCGGCAAGCTCACCACCGAACTTCGCCAAATTCAGAACGACCGCCGGGCGATCGAGCAGATGGTAGAGCGACTGCCCGAGTCGGAAAAACAGATGCTGCCCGAAATCCTCCCGACCGTCGACTCGTTGGTGAAACGGGCGACGGAACTCGGGCAAACACTGAATCAGATGGAAGGGCAAGTCGACGCTGGAGCGCTCGAGAGCCTCGACAAGAGGCTGGCCGATCTGCAGGCCCAGGGTCCTGGGCCCGAACGAGAGCGACGGATCGATCTCATGCGGCGCCAACGGCAAACGCTCGCCGACCTCGTGGAGCGCCGCGAAAAGATCGAAGCACAGTTCGAATCGTGCGCACTGGCGATCCAGACGATGCGGTTCGATCTGCTCAGACTCCGGTCGGCCGGCGTGGGAGCGGTGATGGACAATCTCACCATGGTGACCCAACAAGCCCGCGCCCTGGCTATCGACATCGACGCAGCGATCGCCGCCGCCGGCGAGATCAAAGAGGTCCTCGGGCGCACGACCCCCCAACCGTAAACCCCGCCCCTGTGGGCCGGCGCATCGTTACGCCGTCAAAACCGCGCGATTTCTCGAATGGCCACTTCCAGATCGGCTGTCTGCGGTAGGATCACGTTCTCGAGTTCCGGGGAGTACGCCACGAACGTATCGGTCGATGCCACGCGACGCACGGGTGCGTCCAACCAGGCAAAGAGATCGTCGGCAATGCGGGCGGCCACTTCCGCTCCATAGCCCCAAGACAAGCTGTCCTCATACGCCACGACCACACGGTTCGTTCGCACGACCGACTCGCCAATCGCATCCCAGTCAACGGGACTCAACGAACGGAGATCGATGACCTCCGCGTCGATACCCTCTTCCTCGGCTAATTTGTTGGCCGCCAGCAACGAACGCTGCACCACGGCGCCATACGTGATCACCGTGACGTCGGTGCCCTCACGGACCACCCGAGCTTTCCCGAAGGGAATCATGAAATTCGGACCGGGATTGGGAGCCTTGTTGTACGTCTGGCGATAGAGATGCTTGTGCTCGAGAAAGATGACCGGATCTTCGCACCTGATCGCCGTTCGCAACAGCCCGTTCGCGTCCAGCGCCGTCGATGGGCATACCACTCGAAGCCCCGGGATGGCCGTGTACACCGCCGCGCCTGTCTGCGAGTGATAGATCCCACCGCCCTTGAGGTACCCACCATACGTCACACGGATAACGACGGGGCAGCTGAAATCGGAGTCGCTTCTCCAGCGGAGCGTCGCGAGCTCGTTCCGAATCTGATGGTAGGCCGGCCAGATGTAATCGAAGAACTGGATCTCGACCACCGGCTTGATCCCGCGAGTTGCGAGCCCGATGGCTCGCCCGACGATATTCGCCTCTGCCAGAGGTGAGTTGAATACCCGGTCACCACCGAACTCGCGTTGCAGGCCCCACGTGACCTTGAACACCCCACCCTTACCCTTGACCTCATCGAGGTGCTCCGCCCGGGAAACATCGGCCACGTCCTCGCCGAACACCACCACTCGGGGATTCCGCCTCATCTCATCCCGCATGCACCCATTCAACAGATCCACCATCGTGGTGGGTTTGCCAGAGAACTGTGGATCCTCCTCGGTATCAAACTGTTCACCCGTGGGATCGACCTCTTCCGAGTACACGTGACGATACAGGTGCTCCGGCGCCGGTTGCGGAGAGGACAGCGCCAGGTCGGCCGCTAGCTGAACCTCTTCGGCGGCGTCCGCCTTGATGGCCTCGATTTCGGCCTGCGACGCGATGCCCTCTTCGATCAATCGTGCCGGAAAGGTCGTGAGCGGATCGCGGCGCGCTTCCTCGCCGCGCTCCGCGGCGCTCTTGTACACCGTTTCCGCATCGGACAACGAGTGCGAATACGGTCTAATGACCTGCGCATGGACGAGCGCCGGACCTTTACGGGCCCGGCAGTGGGCCACGGCCCGCGACACAGCGTCGAACGACGCAATCGGATCGCAACCGTCGACCTCTTCGATGTGCAGATCGGGGAATTGAGACACCAACCGCGATATGGATCCGCCGGCCGTCTGCACCTCGATGGGAACCGAGATGGCGAACCCGTTGTCCTCGATCATGAACAGAACGGGCAATTTGAGATTGGAGGCTGTGTTCATCGCCTCCCAGAACTCGCCCTCGCTCGTGGCGCCGTCGCCCGCGCTTACGTAGACGACCTCGTCCTTCTCGATGAACTCGTTGCGGTTGGGAATGTCTGTGATTTGGGTGAAGCGGAGCCACGCTTCGGCGCAGCCCACCGCGTTGAGGAATTGCGTGCCCGTCGGGCTCGACGAGTTCACGATGTTGAGAGCCCGATGCCCCCAGTGCGACGGCATTTGTTTACCGTGCGAATTCGGATCGTCAGCGGCCGCGACCGCGGCCAACAACATCTCGGTTGGCGTCATGCCTAGCGCGAGACAGAGCGCCCGATCTCGATAGTAGGGATAGAACCAATCGTAGTTAGGCTTCAGTACCTTTCCGGCGGCAACCAATACCGCCTCGTGCCCAGCGCCAGAAATCTGGAAGAAGATCTTGTTTTGACGCTTGAGCATGATCTCCCGGTCGTCCAACAGCCGGGACAGCACCATGAGCCGGTATATATCCAACAGATCGGCCTTGGTGAGTTTTTGCGAAGCCGCGCGCGGCCCTCGTTTCTTCGACTCGACACGTGTCGTCATGGGCAAAAAAGATAACGGGCGGCTCAGATTTACCGAAGCTTGGTAAGATTTCTCAATGTCTGCAGTTTCTCCAACGCCGACTTCTCGTTGGGAGCTTCGCCGATCGCGTGGATCCCGTCACGGATGTCGATCAACACCTCGAGCAGCAACTGTTCGCGCTGATACGACGAGTCCAGATCCACCATCCGACCCGGATCGTCGATTCCCTTCGCCCGGTCATAGGCCTCTCGGTAAATGGCTTCGAGGTTTGCCAGGATTTTATCGCGAGCGCGAGGACTCATAGCTATTCCTTCGCCATCCGGTCAAATATGACACGTGGAAATTGCGGCCAACCACCCGCGACCGCCACAGCACTGCGCCCACGCAGCCCCCACCCCCCACCCACCCCACTTCACCACCCCAAGATGACCAGTCCGCTGGGCACCTTGGGAGCGAAATATGTCGACTTCTGCGGCATGAACGCTCCCGCGTCCGCCACCGCCAAAACCTGCTCCACCCCCGTCGGGTTCACCAAAACACCCGCGGCCGCCCGCCCCGACTCCACCGCGTTCACGACGCCACCCACCGACGCGTCGTAAGATCGGCTGGCTTCTTCACCTGCAATACCCACCAGATTATCGACAACTAACTTGTCTATCCTCGCGATGTCGAGATCCCGCACGGTCATTTCATCCGGCAAACCTACCTCGGTCAGGTTCACGTC
>JADFPO010000033.1 GCA_022562295.1 Gemmatimonadota bacterium | reverse complement strand
TATCCGGTGACCATGGTGTGTGCGGTGTGGTGCGTGTCACGGTCGACGGTGTACGCCCAACGAGGGCAGGCACGCCGGCCGGCGCGGACGCCGCAGAAGCGGGGGCCGCGGACGCTGGTGAGTGACGCGGTGCTCCTCGAGGAGATCCGCGCGGTGCTGGCGGCGAGTCGGTTTTGCACCGAGGGGCATCGCAAGGTGCGGGCGCGGCTGCGCCCGCTGGGGATCCGGGTCGGCAAGGCCCGGGTGCTGCGGTTGATGCGGGCCCATCGCCTGCTCGCGCCGACGCGTCGGCGGCATGCGCGTGGGGACCGCACGCACAGCGGGACGATCATCACGCAGCGGCCCGACGAGCTGTGGGGGACGGATGCGACGAAGTTCTGGACGCAGCAGGAGGGCTGGTGCTGGTTCTTTGGGGCGATCGATCACTGCAGCGAGGACATCGTCGGCTGGCATGTGGCGAAGCGGGGTGATCGGTTGTCAGCGCGAGATGCGGTGCATGTGGCCGTCATGGAGCGGTATCGAGTGGACGGCATCCTGACCTTCGATACGTCGTTCGACGGCGTTCCCGGGATAGAGCGGTTGACCCTTTAGCTGCCTGCTTCCCGCTGCCCGCATGCCCATCCGCCCAACCGCCCATCCGCCCGCCTGCCCGCCTGCCCGCCTGCCCGCCTGCCCACCCTACCGCCGCCCCTTCGGCACCCCCGGTCCCCAATCGGGCAGGTGGTCGTCCGCGTCTTCGGGCGACGTGAACGCGTCGAGATCCCGAACCTCCTGCTCGGCCGCTGCGAGCTCTTCCGCGTCGATGTCTTCAGGCCGAGCGCGCGACTTCGTGGGCGTTAACAGCAGCCACGCGAGCACACCCCCCAGCACGACTACCAGAACGCCGGCCACGACGTCAGCGTCCGGCGGTGCTTCGGAGGGAATCCCATAGGTCCCCAATCCGCTGTTGGAGGTCGGCCCGAGCCGCCCGGAACGCCTCGAGTTGCTCTTCGCCCCGGCCCCCGGCGGCGGCGGGATCGCTGATGGGCCAGTGCAGGCGCTCCACGTGTGGAGGTGTGACTGGACACACTTCTTCGGTGCAGAGGGTCACCACGATGTCGGCGCCGTCGACCGCCCCCTGATCCATCCCCTTCGAGTGGTGCCTGCTGATGTCGATGTCGATCTCCGCCATGACCCGGGTCGCAAGGGGGTGGAGGCTGCCCGGTTGGGATCCGGCGCTGGAAACGATCCACCCGGGGGGCGCGGACGCGCGGGCCAATCCCTCCGCCAGTTGGCTCCGGGCGGAGTTGGCCACGCAGAGAAAGATGAGATGGTGCGGGTCCGTCACAAATCGGTGAGGGGATCATCCTCAGCCACGACCTGTTCGCCTCCCCGTACCAGGACCAGAATCGCTGCCTGTGGTACCACCAGATACCGATCATCCTCGAACGTGATCTCGACCGCCGCCTTTCGAAAGAAGATGGCGAAGTCACCGACTTTCGCCTGCATTGGCATGAACTTGGTTTCCGCGTTGGCTATCCGCCACGGTTCTTCATCCAGCGCCGCGGGCTCAGCCATCGGCGTGCCCGGGCCCGTCGCCACGATCTCGCCGGTCTGGACTGCCTGGCGCTCCACGGCGGTCGCGGGCAGGTAGAGGCCGATGGTGGTCCGCTCTTCGCCTTCCTTTGGGGCGATGAGTACCCGGTCTCCCATCACGACCAACTTTTTTAAAGGCTTATCCATGGAAGATGCCATCCTCCGGTGTCGGGTCAATCTTAACCCAGTTGACGTTAGATTTGGCCTTGTCCCAGCGCTTCCTGGCCGCGTGCGCAGCAATCTCGCTGCGGCGTTCCGGAGTGAGCCTTGCCGCTCGCGCCTTACCCCCCTTCAATCCGCCCAACCGACCGAGGGCCACCGCGGCAGGATTCTTGCTCGGTGGTTTTGGCGGGCTGGCCCGCTCGCCAGCAAAGAGTTGCCACGCACCGTGAATCGCGGGGCTCCTGTCGTTCTCTGGTGAGATGCTTGAGCGCTTAGGCATATGATAATTTGGCCGACACCGTAAGTAACCGCAAGGCTTTAGGTTCCGCTAACCTGTTCATCCAGTGTGTAATCATCGGCATGCGGCTTCTGGGAGTGGCTTTTTCCGCCCGATAGTGCAATGTTGTAACCCCTTTTGGCCGCAAACCCGTCTGGGTGAGGTGTAATGGCTGCACGATTTGGATCGCTTTTCCGTGGTCCGGAGTTCGAGGACCTTCCGGAAGAGCTGAGAGAGTTGCTGGCGCACACGCAGCGCGACATGACCTCCATGCGCGAGTTGGTTACCCGTATGGAGACCGCATCCCGGCAACTCAAGGACGACGGCAAACCTCTCCAGGAAACCCAGGCTACCATCAACGACATCAGCACGCAACTGGATGAACTGCGCGCTCGCGCCGATGCGTTCGATGATCTCCCTACCCAATTCGCCAGCCTAGCCCGGCAGTCACAAGAATTGGCGTCGTCGCAGGAGAAGGCCAGCAACACCATTGAACGCGCCTCACAACAAGTCGGCGATCTGGAAGAGAGCGTGAAGGGCATCACCAAGTTGGTCACAGATGTTTCCGGCGCCCGCGAAGAACTCGCTGCCATGTCTGCCTCCTCGGGACTGTTCTCGAAAGTCCGCGAAAGCGTCAACCAACTCCGCTCCCAGCTGCACGAGGCCGAAGGGCGGGGCCAGACGCTCAGGGAAGCGCTGTTCAAGGCCGACGTCGCGAAAGAGCGCACGACGGAAATGACCGAGCTGCAGATCGACCTCGCCAGGAAGCTCGAGGCCTTGGGGCGAAGGGCGGACAGCATCGAGAGTGAAGTGGACAGGTTGCGCGGTCCATTGGCGGAGATCGAGGGGGCCAAGAAGGCGATGCGCCACCTCACCGGCCCCAAAGGGATCTCCTCCGCTCGAGCTGAGTTGCAGGAATTGCGTGACCGAATGAGTCACACAGAACACCTAGGCAAGGGATTGAGCGAGCTGGAGCGTCGACTTGCTTCGGGATCGGTCGAGGTGGCGTCCAAACAGGTAGCAGAGATGGATGAGAAGGTATCCGAACTGCGAGACGAGCTTGGCGAGCTGGTCCGGGCCAAGCAAGAGATAGACCACCTCGCAGGGCCAACCGGCCTGATCGAGCAGCTACGGGGCCAGACTACCGAACTCCGAGAGCAACACCTCGAATACCGCCGGGACTTGGAGCAGGTCGGGGAAAAACAATCGGCTCTGCGCCGCTCGAACGAGGACGCGATCGCGGCGGCGAACGAGGCGATCCGCGAACTCACCGCCCCCGACGGGGCGGTGTCGGCCGTGCGATCGCAACTGGACGATTTGCGAGCACAACTGTTGCAAAGCGAAGGTCGTGCCGACGCATTGCGCGGGCTGGAGGGTCAGCTGGCTTCATTCATGAAGCGGGCAAACGATTTGGCCGATGAGGGGCGCAAGATGTCGGGCTCGCTGGAGGCAGCGAGCAAGCGGGTGGCGGAGATTGATCACAAGGTTTCCGAACTCGGTGACGGAATACAATCCGTTGCCGCGGCCAGGCAGGAGATCGAGGAGCTCACCGGGCCATCGGGCGCGGTGCAGAGGCTACGCGGCCAGGCGGAAGAGCTGCATGAGCACTTCCTCGCATACCGCAAGGAATCGGAGGAGCTCCGGCAAGCACAATCGGATCTGCGCCGTTCGCACGACGACGTGCTGTCGAGCAAGGAAGAAATAGACCAGCTGGCAGGGCCAACCGGCGTGATTGCGCAGCTACTGGGCCAGACTACTGAGCTGCGAGAGCAACACGTCGAATACCGCCGGGACTTGGAGCAGGTCGGGGAAAAACAATCGGCTCTGCACCGCTCGAACGAGGACGCGATCGCGGCGGCGAACGAGGCGATCCGCGAACTCACCGCCCCAGACGGGACGGTGTCGGCCGTCCGATCGCAGCTGGACGATTTGCGAGCGCAACTGTCGCAAAGCGAAGTGCGTGCTGACGCATTGCGTGGGGTGGAGGGTCAGCTGGCTTCTTTGATGAAGCGGGCAAACGATTTGGCCGATGAGGGGCGCAAGATGTCGGGCTCGCTGGAGGCGGCGAGCAAGCGGGTGGCGGAGATTGACCACAAGGTTTCCGAACTCGATGACGGAATACAATCCGTTGCCGCGGCCAGGCAGGAGATCGAGGAGCTAACCGGGCCATCGGGCGCGGTCCAGAAGCTACGAGGCCAGGCGGAAGAGCTGCATGACCACTTCCTCGAATACCGCAAGGAATCGGAGGAGCTCCGGCAAGCACAATCGGATCTGCGCCGGTCGCACGACGACGCGCTGTCGAGATATGACGACGCTCGATTCAAGATCGACGTCGTGGAGGAGCGCACCAAGGAAATGATGGAGTTGCAGTTGGACCTCGCTACATCGTTGGAAACGGTCGCGCGTCAGGCGAGCGGCCTCGAGAGCGAACTGGCCGACTTGCGTGGTCCAGTGGCGCAACTCGGGTCGGCGAAAGAAGCGATCCAGGAGCTCGCGGGGCCGGATGGCGCGGTGTCATCTGTGCGAGCGGAGCTGGCCGAGTTGCGAGACCGACTGACGCAGAGCGAAGAACGCGCCGCTGCGTTACGCGAGTTGGAGGGTCAGATTGCTACGATTGCCGAGCGGGCGAACGCGTTGACCGACGAGGAACACCAAGTTGTCGGCTCCCTCGCCGACGTGTCCAAACGGGTGGCGGAGATGGACGAGAAGGTGTCCGATCTTCGAGACGGGATGCTTTCCGTCGACGCGGCCAGGCTGGAGATGGCCGAGCTAACCGGTCCAGCGGGCGGGATGGCGAAACTGCGCGGCCAGGCGGAAGAGCTTCACCAGCAATTCCTCGGATACGGCCAAGACGCAGCGAAGCTGAAGCAGGAACAATCGGCTTTGCGTCGGTCGCACGAGAGTGCCCTCTCGAGGTACGACGACATCCGCTTCAAGGTCGACGCCGTCGAGGAGCGGGCGAGGGAAATGACCGAGCTGCAGCTCAATCTCGCCAAGTTGTTGGAGACCGTTTCGCACATGGCAAGCAGCGTCGAAAGCCAGGTGGCCGGTCTGCGCGATCCGGCTGACGCGGTCGCGCTCCAAATCGATAAACTCACCGGGGTGGTGGAGCAGGCGGCCACTCGTGTATCGACGCTCGAAGACAGGATGAGCGACCTGTCGGGGGCGGAGGAACGCCTGCGGGGTGGCATGGAGCGAATCGAATCGTCTGCCGCGGAAATATCGAGACGTGTCGAGCGACTCGATATGTCGCAGGGGGACGTTCAGGAAGCGATACACGATCTCTCGACACTACGACAAACGCGAGAAGAGATTCGCGATGCCCTCGAGAAGATGCGCTCGGCGCGGGTGGAGGTCGAACGTGTCCAGGCGGATCATGCGGAAACCAAAGTGTGGCTTTCCAGCGTGCAGGATTCGATCCGCGAGGTCAAGGCGAAGGCATCCACGCTCGACGAGTTGGCAGGTAGTATCGATTACATGCGTCGCAACGCCGACCGGGTCGCCGCCGTGGCCAACAATCTCGAGACTCGAGGTGAATCTCTGGAGGCGCTGGATGCGCGCGTGACGGAGCTGCTGGAGCTGGGTACGAAATCGGAAGAACGCGCCCGAGCCTTGCTGGGAAGTCTGGCGGACGCGGATCAACGGTTCCAAGCCGTCGTCGAACGGGCCGGTCGAGCAGACGAACTCAGACGGGTCATGAGCGCAGTTGCTGGAGAAATGCAGCAGGTGGAGCGTCGAATTGCGCGCGGCCAGGAAAGTGCCGAGCCGGCGGCTCGCCCGGAGACCACGGCAGGACTCGCGGAGCGCGTGGATCGCATAACCGGTGAGATCGACCGGCGACAGCTTGCGTTGGCGGCGACGACGGAAAGCCTCCACGGTGTGACGGAGTTCCGCCGCGAAGCGGCGGAGGTAGTCCGTGCGCTGGAGAACCAGGTGCGCACGCTCTCGGCCGACCTACGGGTCGCCGAGGAAGAAGCGTCCAAGGTAGCGGACGACGGCTCGCGGCCCGACGGTCAAGAGGGAAGCCTGCGACTCGTAGACAAACGTTTGATTCAGTTCGAGGAGAAGCTGGCGCAGCTCGATAGCAGCCTGCGCGCGACGGCACGCGACGAGGTGCGAGAGGCTCATGAAATCCTGGAGCGCGTTCAAGCCAAGAGGGACCAGATGACACTGGTACTGGCCGGCATCGACACCCGCCGCCGTCGCATCGAGGAAGACCAGCAACGTCCGGCCAAAGCCTACCTCGTGCTGATGGACATTCGCGGTGAACTCGATGCGCTGCAGGGGCGGGGAGCCAGCGTCGACCAAGTGACCGAAACCACTGGCAAACTGACCCACATAGAGCAGGAGGTTGCAAGCTCTCTGGAGTCGCTCACGGAGCGTCAACAGACCATCGACGTGATCAGGGACGATCTGAAGGAGGTCTTATACACCGCCAAACAGACGCTGGCCGACGCGAAGGAGGCAGAGAGGCTCATCGCAACGCTGCGGCGAGAGCGCAAGATGACTCAGCGCATTCGTGAAGCACTCCGCGAAATGCTCCAGGACCAATCGGCCCAAGCCAGCTGACCAGCTAGCACCACCCTCAATCTCAAACAGGCGGGAACCACGTGGTTTCCGCTTGTTTCCTTGGTGGAATTGACGTGACGATCCCGGAGATCGTCGGCGGTTGGCGTTTTCGGGGGAGTCGTGTCAAGTTTCTGATAACTGTTTTTGGTGAGGCATGATGGCCAGCCTGTTGAAATCATTTTTCCGTGGTGGGGAGATCGAGAAGCTCCCCGAGGATCTGCGCAAGTTGCTGGAGCAGGCGAAGCGCGACCGGAAGGCGTTGCGTGAGCTGGTGAAGCGACTGGAGACCGCGTCTCGAGATCTCAAGGAAGACGCTAAGCCCCTCGACGACGCCCAGGCCGCTATCAGGAGCATAAGTGCGCAGATCGAGGACGTGGAGGCCCGCAGCGCCGCGATCGGCGATCTGCCGTCGCAGTTCGCCGAGCTCGAGCAGCAGGCTCGAGAGCTGACGCGGTCGCAAGGGCTGACCACCAAATCCGTTGATGACGCCTCGCGACAGGTCGGCGATCTCAAGCAGAGAGTGGAAGGTGTCAACAGTTCGGTAGAACAGATATCGAGCGTCCAGAAGGAACTGGCTGGAGAGTCCGGGCCGTCGGGCCTAGTTGCGAGGATTGAGCAGCTTCGCAACCAGGTGAGCGACGCCGAAGAGCAAAGCCAAAGCATTAAACAGATGGGCTCCGACGTCGATAAGGTTGTGGGAAGCACGAAGGACATGACCAAGTTCCACCGCGAGCTCGCCAGGAGATTAGAAAAAGTATCGGTGACCGCGGGGAACCTGGAGAGCAAAATCGCCAAGCTGCGTGGTCCAGTGGATTCGGTCGCCCAAGCCAAGAAATCAATCCAAGAGCTTACCGGCCCCGAGGGTGAAGTATCGAGCATTCGGGCTGAGCTGGACGTGATCCGGGATCGACTATCCCAAACCAAGGCGACTGCCAGGCTCCTGAATGATTTGGAAAGCCAGGTCGCGTCAGTGTCGCAGCGCACCAACGCAGTAGCCGACGAGGAGCATCGGGTTGTTGCGTCGCTAGAGGCGGCGTCCCGGCGGGTCGGCGAGATTGACGAGAAGGTGTCCCAGCTTCGTGAGGGCCTCAACGCGGTGGCTACCGCGAAGCAGGAAATGATCGACTTCGCCGGCCCCAGCGGGGCGGTCGCAAAACTGCGAACTCAGGGAGCGGAGCTGCGCGAGCAATTCCTCAAGTATAGCCAGGACACGGCTCAGGTAAGGGAAGATCAGGCGGATATACGACGCACGCAGGAAGACGTGATATCGCGGTACGATGACGCTCGGCTGCAGATGGAAAAGCTCGGCGAAGCGGTTCAGCAAGCTGAAACTCGGATCGTGTCGGTCGAGGACACCATGCGGGACCTGTCCAAGGCCGAGGAGGTTGCTGCCCGCACCGAACGGCAACTGAACGCGTTAAGGGCGCTGTCGGACCATGTCGTGCAGAAGACCTCGGCCCTCGAAAGACAGCGGGAAGTGGTAGATCGGACGGAGGCGCAGACTCGCGTAGTTGCCAACGTCCAGATCGAACTGCAGGCCAAGCTCAAGGAGGCGGGCGAGCAGGTAAAGGAGATAAAGAAAGTCCACGACGGCATTGATTCGCTTCAGGCGGTCAATCGAGAGGTCGCGAGTCGCACGGCGGAAATACGAGCGGAGCAATCCAGGATAAGAAAGGAGAACAACGCGCTTCGAGCATTGCTGAACGAACTTCACGAAGAAGTTCGCAGGAGTGCCGAGGGATTCGAACTCGACAAGAGCGGGTTGGAGACGACGAGTCAGCGCATTAGGGACCTGGGTAGGGTGCTGACGGATTTCGAAGGCCGCTTCCAAACGGTTGATGAGTCCATCCAGCGGATCAACGATGCGGGCGAAAAGGCAGACGCGTTGCAGTCCATGATGGTCACCATGAGCTCCAAAGTCGCGGAGTTGGGCGAACAAACCGAACGTGTGGAAGGGATGCGTGGTGGGATGCAGCGTGCAGAAACGTCGGCCGCGGAGATTGCGAAGCGTCTCGAGCGGCTCGAAACGTCGCAAGCGGATGTTCAGGATGCCATGCACGACTTGTCGACGTTGCGGAGATCACGCGAAGAGGTTCGTGATTCGCTGGAGCAGGTACGGTCCGCGCGCGCCGAGATCGAGCGCCTTCAGACCGGCCAGACAGAAACGAATGCATGGCTGTCAACTGTGCAGGATTCGATTCGTGACGTGCGCGCCAAGGTCTCGACTTTGGATGAGTTGGCGGCCGGTGTCGAGTACATGCGCCGCAACGCAGATCGAGTTGTTGCCGCAGCGAACAACCTCGAGTCCCGTGGTGAGACCATGGAGTCAATGGATGCCCGTGTGACGGAGTTGATACAACTGGGAACACAGTTGGACGAACGGACGCACAACTTGCTCGGCAACTTGAAGGATGCCGATCAGCGGTTTCAGGCCGTCGTGGAACGCGCCGGCCAGGCTGACGAATTGAGGCGCGTCATTACGACCGTCGCCGGGGAGGTACGACAGGTGCAGCGACGGATCACGCAAATCGACGAAACAGTCGAGTCGGTGGCTAGCCGTGCCGAGGCCATCGAAGGACTCTCGAAACGCGTGGATCGTATCGGGGCGGAAATCGATCTGCGGCAGCAATCGTTGGCCGCCGCCATGGAGAGCCTCGACGGTGTAACGGCGTTGCGCCGCGAGGCAGCGGAGGTTGTCGAATCGCTGGAGAACCAAGTGCGGTCGCTCACTGCAGATTTGCGGTCGGCCGAGATCCAAGCGCCCAAGGTGTCGGAGCAAGCCGAGCGCTTGGAGGCACGCGCAGGTAGTTTGCGGTTCGTCGACAAGCGATTGACCCAGTTCGAGGAAAAACTCTCGCAGCTGGATCGCGTCGAGCAGGAACTGGGGCGTTCGCTGGAGTCGCTTACCGAACGCCAGGGGACCATCGATTCCATTCGCGCTGACCTCAAGGAGCTCTTCGAGACTGCCGAGAGTACAGTCGAAAGCGTGCGCGCAACGTCGGCGGCCCGCGACGAGGTGCGCGAGACGCGGGACATGCTGGAAGTGGTTCGTGAAAAGGCCGAAGTGATAACCGGCGTGTTAGCGGGAATTGACAAGCGCGAGCGTCAGATTACGGCTGCCGAGCAGCGACTGGCGAGGGCTGAGGCGATGCTGATGGACATCCGCGGCGGTCTCGAAACGCTACGCGGTCAAAAGGTGGTGGTGGATCACGTGATCGAGACCACTGGGAAACTGGCGTACGAAGCGCAGGAGGCCGAGGGGCTCATCGCGACCCTGCGGCAAGAGCGGGAGATCACTCAGAAGATTCACGAAGCCATCAAGGAGATGCGCGACGAAGAAGCGCAAGCGAGCTGATCGAGAGAATCGCCGTACAGCAAAGACAGGCGGAGTTGATGTGCTTCCGCCTGTCTTTGGGGTTTCCGGTGCCGCGGTTAGTTCGTATCCGATGTCGTCGTAACCGTGGTTTCATCCTTTGTGGTGTACCGCTCGAACCATCCCCTGAGATAGAGTTGGGTTCTCATGAAATTCGACGGCGTGCGGGTGGTACCGTGCCACTCATTATTGAACCGGATCATCGCCGTCGGTACCTGGAGGTACCTCAGCGCCATGTAGTACTCCTCCGTTTGTGGCATGGGTGTGCGCAAGTCGTTGACCCCCGTCATCAGCATCGTCGGGGTAGTCACGTTACCGACGTACATCAACGGTGAGCGGCGCAGGTGTTCCGACGGATCTTCCCACGGCAGTTTATCGAAGTTCCGATACCAGCCGGCGCCGTCCGTGGTCCCCACGAACGAGAGCCAGTTGATGACGGGGCAGTTCGCTGACGCCGCGGCGAATCGCTCGGTATGGCCGACCACCCAGGACGTCAGGACGCCGCCGCCGCTGCAACCGTAGACGAATAAATTGCGCGTGTCGATGTAACCCCGGTTGATCACCGTATCCACGCCGGCCATCAGGTCGTCGAAGTCCTTGCCCGGATACGCGCGCTTGATGGCGTTGCCAAACGCGCTGCCGTACCCGGAGCTGCCCCGAGGGTTGGTGTAGAGCACCACGTATCCGTTCGCCGCGTGGTCCTGCCACCCGAAGTTGAAACCCACGCCATACATGCCGTGAGGTCCGCCGTGGATGGAGAGGATGAGCGGGTACTTCTTGCTGGGATCGAAGTCTGGAGGTTTGATGATCCAGCCCTGAATATCGTAGTCATCCACCGACTTGTACCAGATCTCCTCGACTTCCGCGAGTTTGCGCCCCGTGAGCACGTCGCTGTTCACGTTGGTGAGCTGCTCGAGTTTGCCGTTCCGCAAGTCGAACGACACCACGTCACCCGGCTCGTGATAGCTCGACAGCGTTCCAACGGCCAAGAAGTTGTCGGTCATGCTCGACATTTGAAGTCGGTGGTTGCCATCGGTCACTTTGCGCACTCCGCCATTCACCGAAGCGAAGTACACATTGCTGGTGCCCTTGTCGCTCGAGCCGAAATACACACCGCCGTTGTCAGGGGCCCAGGTGAGACCACGGGCGCGGCGGTCGTGGTCGCCTGAGATCTCCCGGGGGTTCGAACCGTCGATGTTCATCACGTAGATGTCGCCCGCGATGAACGTGTCGTCGGTCCAGTCGTATCCCGTGTACACCACCAGCCGGCCGTCCGGCGAGACGACGGGAGACCCGTCGGGGCCCCGCCGGGTGGTGAGTTGACGGATGTCACGCGTCTCCACGCTCACCGCGTAGATGTCTGATTCCCGCCAAATGTGCTCGGCGCCGTCCACACGGTTTGAAGAGAAGAGAATCTCATGGCTATCGGGAGTCCAAGCGACCCCGTTGTGATTCCAGTTTCCGTTGGTGAGTTGACGTGCGGTGCCGCCGTCCGACGGAACCACGAAGATGTGTCGGTAACCGTCGTCGATGAATCCAACCCTATCCCGGCGGTAATTGAGTCGGGTGATGACCTTGGGGTCTTCCGTCCACTTGGCGCCAGTAGGACGGCTGGGCAGCGACACCTTCCATTGCGGTTCTCCCGGGACCGTCATGGTGAGGGCGATCTGCTCTCCGTTCGGTGCCCAGGCCATGTTGCTGGGAGACTTGTCCAGAGTGGTGATCTGAGTCTCGGCACCTTCCGCGTCCATCCAGCGGACGAATATCTGCGTCCCCTGCGGCTCGCCCTTGCGGGTGAACAAAATACGCGTCCCGTCGGGGGACCAACTCGGGGAGGATCCTTCCGTGAGGTGCCGGTTCCGGCTCCCATCGGCGTTCATGATCCACAGCGACGATTGCCAGCGATCGTTCACCTTGTCGACCAGCTGGCGGGTGTACACGATCTGGCGACCGTCTGGCGACACCTGGGGATTGCTCACCCGCTCCCAGTCCAGGTAGACATCGAGGGTCAGCCGGTCGTCGCTTTCCTGAGCAACGGCGGGCACGATACCGCCCGCAACGACGATACCGAGCAAGAGGGAAACGGTACGGTGCATGGGTTCCTCCTGTGTGGGCCGGGTCAGCATGAGAAAGTGCGCCCTGGACGCCGTATGCGGAAGACCCCGACCACCGGCTTGACCTGCCCGTCCGATTGGCTCAACCTAGGGCCGACACGTCACGGACAAGAGTAAAATGAAGATCAATCCATCGTACCCACGCCTCGGGGTGCTGTTAGCTGCGGCGTCGTGGGTGTGGGGGTGGGGATGCACCTCGGATCGAGACGTCATCACGCGGCTGTTCGAGTCCGAGAGTGCATGGATCGACCTGTCTTACTCCTTCAACGAGTCCGCCATTTACTGGCCAACGGCGGAGGGTTTTCGCCTCGATACCGTCGCGGCGGGTGTGCAGGAAGCCGGCTACTACTATACCGCGAACAACTTCAGCGCAGCTGAGCACGGCGGAACGCATCTGGACGCGCCGAGCCACTTTGCAGAAGGCCGCGAACACGTCGATGAGATTCCACTCGCCAGGCTCATCGGGCCGGCGGTGGTCATAGACGTCGTGGCACGCGCCGCGGCGGACCCGGATTACCTCGTGTCAACGGCCGACTTCGAGTCCTTCGAGGCCGCGTACGGTCCCATCCCCACCGGGGCCATCGTCCTGCTGCGAACGGGGTGGGGTCAGCGCTGGGCGGATCGGGCAGCGTACCTCGGCACGGCGGCGACGGGTCCCGATGCCGTGCCACTGCTGCATTTCCCCGGACTGGCGCCGGAGGCCGCGCGGTGGTTGACCGAGAACCGTGTCGTAGGGGCCGTCGGCATCGACACGCCGAGTATCGACTACGGCCAGTCGACGACGTTCGAGAGTCATCAAATCCTCTACGGCAGGAACATTCCGGGGCTCGAGAACCTGGCCAACCTGGAGGCGATGCCGGAAACCGGCGGTTACGTAGTGGCGCTACCCATGAAGATCGAGGGTGGCAGCGGCGCGCCACTTCGCATTGTGGGCGTGGTTCCCGGACGAGGGTAATCGAGGGAGGAGGGAGGAGTGGAGATGGGTGGCCTCCTCCCTTCCCCCTCCTCCCTCCTCCCTGACCTTACTCCGCCAACTCCCGGATGACTGCGAGGGGCGGTTTCTTGAGCGCGTCCCGCCCGTTCACGAGTCCGATTCCCGCGGTGAGGCCGACGACTCCGAGCCACAGCGCGGCGAGGGCGGCGCCAGGCAGGTGAAAATCCATTTCGAACAAGAAGTGCACCAAACCCCAGCCTGCGAATCCTGCCAGCAGGATGCCGGTCAGGCCGGCCAGCGAGCCGAGTGCCACGTATTCGGTGAGGAGGATTTGTCCGATCTGCTTTCTGGTGGCCCCGATGGTCTTGAGGAGAACACCTTCGCGGACGCGATGGAACCGTGAGGTGGAGATAGCTCCCAGCAGGACGACGATGCCGCTGGCAATGCTGAACAGCGCCATGAAGCGAATGGCGAGTGTGACCTTGTCGATCACTCCGCGGAGTGCCTCCTGCAGCAGCGCGAGGTCGGCGACCGATACGTTTGGGAAGCTGCGCACCAAATCGCGCTGAAATGCGGCGCGGAGACCGGGATCGTCGATGCGCGTGAACGCGATGATCGTTGGTGGCGCGCCTTCGAGAGCCCTCGGCTCGAACACGAAAAAGAAATTCAGCTCGAACCGGGCCCAGTCGACCCGCCGGATGCTCGTGATTTCGACTTCGACCGGCACGCCCTGGAAGCTCCACGTGATTCTGTCGCCGAGCCCCACGTGAAGCTCATCGGCCAGATCCTGTTCGATCGAAACTTGCGGCAGTCCGGCACCAGGCTCCGCGGGCGTGTCCCACCACTTTCCCGCGACCAACTCCTCGGTGCGGGTCAATGTGTCGCGGTAGGTGTGCCGGTATTCGCGCCGCAACGCCCACCGCCGGACCTGCGGACCCGTTGTGTCTGAGAGGATCTCGTCCACGGTCCGACCGTTGATGTGACTCAGGCGGGACGGAATCAGCGGGATGAGCTGGAGGGTGGGTACCCCGTGCTGCGCCAGCAAGTCGGCCACCCCGTCGCGCTGATCTTCCTGAATGTCGAACAGAAAGAGATTGGGAGCGTTGGAGGACGGGTCGATCTTGAACGGCTCGAGCAGATTGCGCTGCACGAGGTAGATCGTGGCGATGATGAACACGCCGAAGCCGAGCGCGACGATCACCGCGGCCGTCTGGTTGTGCGGCCGGAACAGGTTCGCGACTCCCTGACGTACGACATAGCGGGCGCGTTTGGGAAAATGCTTTCGGGTGGTCCGCATGAGGAGGCGCGCCGTGACCCACAGGAGGGCTGCGGTAAGCGTTATCGCTCCCGCGAATGCGAGGCCCATGCCTCGTGTTGGCGCCTGCCACACGCTGATCGCCACGATACTGCCCATCAATGCCGCGAAGGCGGAGATACGCCAGGTTCGCGAACTGGGAGTCACGTGCTCGACATCCCGTCGGAGCGCGCGGAGTGGAGGAATGTCCCGCACGGTGATGAGTGGTAGCAACGCAAACACCCCGGAAACCCACACGCCGATCGACAGTCCCACGATCACAGACACCCAGTCGACCGACGTCGAGACGTCCAGGGGAAGAAAATCCCCGAGCACACGCGGCAGCGTAGACTGTACTGCCAGGCCGAGCAGCACACCGGCCGCGGCGCCGGCCAACCCGAGTGCCATGGCTTGAAATAGATAGGCGGCAAAGACAGTGGACTGTGTCGCACCCAAGCAGCGCAGCACCGCCACGGTTTCGAGCTTGTCCTTGATGAACACGTGAATGGCGCTGGCAACCCCTACGCCCCCCAATAACAGCGCCGTGAGCCCCACCAGCCCGAGGAAGCGCGTCATGTTACTCATCACCTCGGTGAGGTCTTCGACGCGCTCGGCGACTGTGTCGTAGCCAACGTTGTGGTCGCGGAAAAATTGGTTGTAGCGGTTGAGAAACGCTTGAAGGGTCTGGTTGTCCTCGATTTTCAAATAGGCTTGGTACCGTACGAGGCTGCCGAACTGCACCAACCTGGTTGCCTCGAGGTACCGCGCGGGAATGTACACTCTGGGTCCGATCGCACTTTGGAAACTCACCTCTCCCGGCGAGCTGGTGATGATGCCGGCGATCTCGAAGGTTGCCTCTCCCAACTGCAGCGAGTCGCCGACGCCTATGTCCAGTTGGATCGGCACGGCGGCATCGACGACGGCCACGGCCTCACCTTGCAGCCGGCTCCACGCCTCGACCGGATCGGTCGTGATCTCACCGTAGTAAGGAAAAAGTCCTTCGAGCGCGCGCACCTGTACCAAGCGGCTCAACTCCGTCCGCGGCGATCTCGCCATGGAAGGCAGCGACGTGACGTACGACATTGGAGTGCCTGACTCGGCGACCGAGTCGAGGACGAGCTGAACCGGAGTGGGGAAGGGTGGTCGACTGTGAATCTCGAGGTCGGCGCCCAGCAGGCTGCGGGATTCCCGCTGGAGGGCTTGGATGATGTTGCCGCGGAACGAGTTGATCGCGACGAGCGCGCCCACGCCGAGCGTGATGGCGCTCATGTACAAACCGATCCGGCGCCAGCTGGACCGGCCTTCCCGCATCGCGTGGCGCAGCGCGAAACGAAGATTCACGATGCCACGATCTCCCCATCGCTCAATCGGATCACGCGGTGCGCACGATTGGCGAGTTCCGGGTCGTGCGTCACGAGGACGAGCGTCGTTTGCGCATCGTGGTTCAACTCGACCATCAGATCGATGATCTTGTGGCCGGTGTTGGCATCGAGGTTGCCGGTTGGCTCGTCCGCGAAGAGAATCTTGGGTTGGTTGGCAAACGCACGGGCCAACGCAACCCGCTGTTGCTCACCGCCAGACAGCTGGGCGGGGTAATGGTCGAGTCGAGATCCGAGACCGACCCGCTCGAGCAGCTCGACGGCACGCGTTTCAGCGTCGGTGCCGGCACCGTTGGCCCGGCCAAGGAGCTCGAACGGCACCATAACGTTCTCCCGGGCCGTGAGCGTCGTTATCAGCTGAAATGACTGAAACACGAAGCCCACGTGTTCCGCCCGGAACTTGGCCCGCTCGTCCTCCGTCAAGCGAGAGATGTTCACGCCGTTGAGTGATACGACCCCGCTGCTGGCATCGTCGAGGCCGGCCAGGAGGCCGAGGAGGGTGGTCTTGCCGCTGCCCGACGGCCCGACGATGGCTACGAAACTGCGGGGTTCAATGGTAAGATTGATATTCTTGAGAACCGTGAGCGGCTTGCCGCCGCTGAGGTACGTTTTCCCCAATCCTTTGGCTTCGATCATCATGGCACGTAAGATACTCGGAAGCTTACTCCTTGTCCTCGGCGTCGCGTGCGCGCCGAATGAAGCACGCGAAACGGAGCGAGTTCGGTCCTCCGGGGCCGAACCCCAAGCGACCGCCACCGCTGATGAACGCGACGCGATCGTGTTTCTGGGGACGAGTCTGACCGCGGGGTTGGGTTTGCCCGAGAGCCAGGCGTTTCCGGCTCTCATTCAGGATACACTCGACGCGCGGGGGATTCCCTTCAGGGTTGTGAACGCCGGTGAGAGCGGAGGGACGTCCGCAGGAGGGCTCCGCCGCATCGTTTGGCTGCTTCGCCAGCCGGTGGCGGTGCTGGTGGTGGAACTGGGGGCCAACGACGGCCTCCGGGGCCTCGATGTCGCGGCCATGCGCAGGAACCTCCAGGCGATCATCGACAGAACCAAAGCCGCTCACCCCGATGCCCGTATCGTGTTGCTGGGCATGCAGGCGCCGCCCAACTTGGGGGACAAATACACCCGCGCCTTTCGCGACGTGTATCCCGAACTCGCTGAGGCCAATGGCGCGGCGCTCGTTCCGTTCTTGCTCGAGGGGGTTGCCGGCGTCCCGGAATTGAATCAGGCGGACGGCTTACACCCCACGGCGCAAGGGCACGAGATACTGGCGGCCACCGTGTGGCACGTGCTCGAGGGAGTTGTGAGAGACTAGAGGCGCACGGAACGGCGGGCTTGCGGCTGCCGTTGCCCGGATCAGATTACGCACCAACTTCACAATCCTACGGCAAGGAGTCTGCGAATGACGCGCACAGCCATCGGGATCGCGTCCGTGGTTATCGGATTGGGTCTATTGACGGCGATGCCGGCAACGGCCCAACGGGATTTTTCGAGTGTAGAGATCGAAACCATCCAGGTAGCCGACGGCGTGTACATGCTGGTTGGGTCGGGTGGCAACATCGGCCTTTCCATCGGAGAGGACGGTCCGTTCGTCGTGGACGATCAGTTCGCTCCGCTCACCGAGAAAATTCAAGCGGCGATTGCGGCGGTGACGAGCGGTGCGGTGCGGTTTGTGCTGAATACCCACTGGCACGGCGATCACACCGGCGGCAACGAAAACTTCGGCAAAGCCGGCGCGATGATCATCGCGCACGAAAACGTCCGCAAGCGACTGAACCCGGCGGAGTTTCGCGACCTGATGGGCAGATCGCAACAGGCTCCGCCCGATGCGTTGCCGGTCGTGACGTTTACGGATGCTGTGAACTTCTACTGGAACGGAGAGAACATCCGCGTCTTTCACGTGGAACACGCCCACACCGATGGAGACGCGATCGTCCATTTCACCAATGCCAACGTCGTCCACATGGGTGACACGTTCTTCAAGGGTCGGTACCCGTTCATCGATGTCGATAGTGGCGGCGGGATCGATGGGATGATCGCTGCGGCGGACCACGTTCTCTCCATGGTCGACTCGGATACGAAGATCATACCCGGCCATGGAACTCTCGCCACCCCCGACGATTTACGGGATTATCGCAACATGCTGATCACGGTGCGAGATCGGGTGCGGACCATGCTGAATGACGGTATGAGCGTCGACGAGGTGGTCGCCGCGAAGCCGACCAACGATCTGGACGCGACTTGGGGGAGCGATCCGACGCGGTTCGTGACGCTGACAGCACGATCCCTGAGCGAGCGATGACCAGGCGAAGGATTTAACGACTAGGAGCAGAGCACTCATGCGCAAACTTCACAAGATCACGATGGGCCTTGCCGGTGTCTGGATGTGCAGTGCCGCACCCCTGAAGGCGCGACAAGACATGTCGGACGTAGAGATCCGAACGATCCCCGTGGCCGAGGGGATATACATGCTGGTGGGACAAGGCGGCAATATCGGCTTGTCGGTGGGAGAGAATGGGCCTTTCGTCGTCGACGATCAGTTCGCTCCGCTCACCGAGAAAATTCAGGCGGCTATCGCCGAGGTTTCCGACGGAGACGTGCGGTTCGTACTCAACACGCACTGGCATTTCGATCACACGGGTGGCAACGAGAACTTCGGCGAGGCGGGCGCCTTCATCGTGGCGCACGAGAACGTGCGGCGTCGTATGAGCGTCGACCAGTTCATGGAGGCGTTCGACCGAGCGGTACCGGCGGCTCCTCCGATCGCGCTACCCATCATCACATTTACCGAGGGCGTGACCTTCCGCTGGAACGGCGAAACGATCAGGGTGGTTCATGTCGAGAATGCGCACACCGACGGTGACGCAATCGTGATGTTCGAAAACGCCAACGTCGTGCACATGGGAGACACCTACTTCAACGGCAGATATCCGTTTATCGATGTGCAATCCGGTGGAGGGATCGAAGGGGTGATTTCCGCGGCTGACTGGGTGCTGCAACGCGCCGATTCACAAACCAAGATCATCCCTGGACACGGTGCGTTGTCGGGACCGCAGGAGCTGCGGGCGTATCGCGATATGCTCATCACGGTCCGCGACAGGATCCGGATGATGATCAATGACGGCATGAGCGTTGATGAGGTCATAGCGTCGAAGCCGACAAGCGATTTGGATGCTACTTGGGGTGCCGACCCCGACAGTTTCGTGCGGTATGCCTATCAGGCAATGAGTTCGGAGCGTGAATGATCGTGGGGCGGAGGGGTGCGGAACTACCGCGTCCAAAACACCGCGACGCCGCAAGTGGCGCCTGGCAGGTTGAACCTGGCGGGTACCTGCGAGCTCGTGTACACCTCCACGGCGGTGAGATTCATTAGTGTGACGAGATTGTCGACGTCCGTCACCCGCGAGTCCCCCACGTAGGCGCCATCGACGAACAAGAGCACGGGACATTCGGTTATCATGATCGCGTTGCTGCCGCCGCCGAGGGTGGTGGCGGATCGCTCCGTGCCGTTGCTGGGGATGACTCGCGTGATCCGTGCGCCGATGTCGCGGCGGGACTCGATGAGCCAGCGTCTCGTGTCTCCTGCGAAGCCGTAGCGCTGGTTGGGGCGGACCCGCATGCCGCGCATGCGGCGCAGTACGTCGGTGGCCACTGTCGGATTCCACCGCTCGAACTCCAAGCGGGTGAGGAAGCTGCCGATGCCGGTCCGCTGCCGCTCCGCGAAACCGACCATTTCCCGGGTCATGCGTTCCGCCTCGACCACGATCGGATCGAGCACCACAACCTCGTCGCCCAGGGGCTGCATCCGGAGTGTCGCCGGCGGAAGGAGCATGGGGAATCCCTCCACCACCCCGACATCGTGCCGTAGCTGCCGATAGCCCAGATGGCGTACCGCCAAGCGGTGGGGCCCCGGCGGCACTCCGCGAAATCGAAACGCCCCGGTACTGTCCGTTCGGATCGCAAACGCGGTGGCGCCGACCTGTACGAGGGCCCCGACGAGCGGGGCGCCGGACTCCGCGTCTGTCACCACGCCGGCCAGCTCGGTGTTGCGCTGCTCCGGAGCGATCAGGTTGAGGTCCAATCGCGCCACCGGCCGGTCGAGCGCATAGAGATCGGCGTTGTCAATCACGACGCCCCCGTCATGAAACACCACGGACACGAAGTCACTCATCCGAGTACCGGCGGCGGCGTGCACCATGATGCGCCGCCGCAACGGTATGCCGCACAACGCGTACATGCCGACACTGTCCGTGACGGCAGACGCGCGCAGGTCGTCCACGTCGAAGATTTCCTGCAGGTTCAGGGGAATCGGGTGCCAGGAGACCGATACCAACACCCCGGGCGCGGGTTGTTTGGTCTCGGCGTCACGAACGATGCCGAGCAGGACTCGACGCTGCGCCGACTCCATACCACCGTTGCACCGCTTGCTGATGATGGCCGGCAATGACGGAACCGCGAGCCGGATCGACGATTGCTGCCCTCGCCGAAACGCCACGACGGTCGGCGGTGAAAGAAATCCCAATGAGTCGAGTCGCGGGTGCCCGAACACCAAGTTGTAATCGCCCTCGATGGCCTCCGCGAAGAAAAATTCGCCGCGGTCGTCCGTGGTCGCCCAGTGCTCGGTTCCGGCGAGTGCCACTACCGCGCCCGACAGCGGCATGGCGCGGGTGCTGTCGAAGATGGTGCCGCTCAGTACCGCCACGCTCTCGTCGGTGAACACCGCCGTGCCGTCCATGTCGGTCACCTGGGTAACGCTCCCGCCCAACTCGGTGAAGCCGAACAGCGCCCGGCGCCCGGTTACCGAGTCGATGGACGCTCCCACCATCGGCAGCCGAAGACGCCACTCCCTCAACATCCAATCGGCCTCGTGCAACGGGGTGAACGTGATGGAACCGCCAACGTCCTCGTGTTCGGCGCCGGATGGATCGTTGGTGTAGCGATAGTCGATCTCGAGCAACCTAGCCGTCTCTTGGTCCAGCCACATGGTGCCGGAGATGTCGGCAAGGGTGCGCGTTGGAAGGGGGGCGAACCGTACACCGACCGCCGCGCGGGCCGAGTCGCGCGTCAAGGAGAAACAGTGAGTGTCGAGGAAGCTTGGGTGGAGTAGCGCCACCGGATCGGGCGCGAAGTAGGAGATAGAGCCATCGTCGAGCTCCAGTGCATATCCGGCCGCGGCCAGTTGAAGCGGATCCCCGGCGGCAAAAAAGGTGGCTTGGAGGTCGGACACTATGGAGGTCTGCTCGCGTCGTATCCGATCGGTGTCGGGAGCGATGTCCCGCTCGTACATGAGAGTTTGGTACCGGTAGGAGCGGTACGAAGCCGTCCACCGCACCGCGCTCAGGGTTTTGCGAACCTCGCGCCATGCCGTGAGTACCGACACGTGCTGGTCCGGGTTCGCCACGCACGAAGACGGGTTGGGAATGTCGATTGCCGAGAGCAGCACCGGCTCGCGCGAAACCTCGAACTCGTGTGCCAACGTCTTCCCGGAGTCGAGCATGATAACGGCCGACTCCGCGAACTCGAATCCGATTTGCTCCGCCCTGAGGCGGTGTGCGCCGCTCGTTGTGGCACGGAGGACAAATCCGCCGGCGGCGTCCGTCTGCGTGCGGGCAACCTCCCGCCCGTCCGGGTCGATCAGGACGACGTAAGTGGCCGTTCGCGGGAAGCCGCGATCGCGGTCCACCAGTCGCCCTTCCACGATCTGGGCGCCCAGCGAACCGGGCAAGAGGCCGATCAACGAGGCTGCCAGCAGTGCCTCCCCCCCCCACCCACCCCCACCCCCCTGGCGCACGCGAATCGAGCGGTTGAGTTCGGCTTTCATCAGATTGGGCTCAGAGAAGTTGCTCGGCTAATGCTCAGAGTACGCTCCGAAAATTATCACAGGCGGTGAGGTCGCGCTCGGTTGCGGCGAACCGGCCTCGCAGTTGGTGCCTGGAGCAGCCCAGGGGGTTCCGATATGAAACGAACGACCCGGTTGCCTCCTCTCCGGTTCGGAGGTGCGCTTGGCCCGGGTCGGGCAGGCCTTGCTACGAGATCGGCCTGGGCGGGGTTCCCGTCCTGATCTAGATGAGCTACCCGCTTCCCGCGACCTGCTTCCAGACTTTGCCGCCCGTCGCTGGCACGCGCCTTCGGTGTGAGTGGTCGAATCTGGCAGCTGGTAGCGGGAGCTGGCTATTGTTCAGCGAACTTCTGGGACATCACACTTGTGACGGGAGCCGGCCTCCCGCGGACGTCATGATCCTGTCGGGTTTCGGCGCGCCCGACAAAGTCATAGGGTTAGGTGTCCGCAGCTTTGGATCACGCCGCGAGGTTGACGGTGCGGCGAACCTCGGTCGCGTGACCGGGTACCGAGATGTAGCCCCTGCAAAGAGGAGGGACCATGAAATGCCTCGAAGTGGCACTCGCCACGATCTCGCTGACCCTCCTGGCCGCCTGTGCAGCGCGATCCTCCTCGACGTCGTTCGACGACACCATGACAGAGAGAACGAGCTTGACCGTGGAGGTGCAGAACCAGAATTTCTATCCGGCCACGATCTATGCGTATCGGTCTGGTACTCGTCGGCGGTTGGGCGAGGTCCGGGCCCATCAGACTAGGTCCTTTTCCTTCGAATGGTCGCTCAGTGACATCCGCTTTCTCATCGATTTTCTGGCTGCAGGGTGCATTTTTAGCGACCGGATGACGGTCGGCGACGATGATAATCTGCTGTTGATTATCGAGGCGGCCGACGACCGAAGGGCACATCAAGACGTATGCCGCCGGTGAAACGGTGAAGGTGTAACTGGTGGGGGGCTCTCATAGCCACCGCCTCACCGAGTTCTTGTACGCGACATAGGCGTCGCCGAACTTTCGCTCCAAGTACCGCTCTTCCGGAGCGATGACACCGTACCTGACGATAGCGATCGCCGGCAACAGCATCGCGACAACCCATAATTTCCCGGTCCAAATTCCGACGCCAGCGTGCATTAGCGCGAAGGCTAGGTAGATGGGGTTGCGGCTGAAACGGAACGGCCCGGTTGTGATGATTGCTGTGGTAGGACGGTAGGGATCTGGATTGGTCCCGTGACGGACAAACTCGAGTACGGTCCAGGCACTCACCAGAAAGCCGGCAGTCAGAGCTAGGATGCCGGGAAGAGGGTCCAGTGCCAGGTCGGGCAGGGAAACGGGCCAGAATGAGTCCAAGATAAACCCTCCCGCGATGAGCCCAACGGTGATCAGCGGGGGAGGAGCAATGACTCCGGGTGTGTCGTCTGATTGGCGGGTCATGGGTCCCTCCGTGGACGGGTACCACATCTGGTGGCGGTCGGCTGGCCGTCGATCTTGCATTTCTGTCAGGCACCTCGTAGTTCCCACCACCTTGGAAACCGAACCGTCCAACGAATGATTCAACGACCCAGCAAGATAATCTGTGTCGGGCGCAACTACGGGGCCCACGCCGCCGAACTGGGCAACGTCGTGCCCGAGCGGCCGCTGCTGTTCTTCAAACCACCCTCATCGGTGATCGGTGACGGCGACCTCATCGAGCTGCCGCGGGCATCGCGGCAGGTCGAACACGAGGGGGAGATCGGAGTCGTGATCGGAGCGACGTTGCGGCGCGCACCGGAGAGCGCCGTGCTCGAGGCGGTGCGGGGCATCACCTGTGTCAACGACGTGACGGCGCGGGACCTCCAGCGCGTGGATGATCAATGGGCTCGGGCCAAGGGTTTCGACACGTTCTGCCCGGTCGGACCGCGTGTGGTGGAGTTGAGCGCGCTCCCCCCGGTGGAGGAACTGGAGGTCATCTGTCGTGTCAACGGAGAGGAGAGGCAGCACGGCTATGTGCGGGACATGACATTCGGCTTGGCTCACATCCTCTCGTACGTCTCGCACATCATGACATTGGAGCCGGGCGATCTCGTGGCCACAGGCACGCCGGCAGGCGTTGGCCCGCTCGGTCCGGGGGATCGGGTCGAGGTGGAGATCCCGGGGGTGGGAGTGCTCTCAAACCCGGTTGTGGAGGAGCCTTCCTGACATCGGCACCGGGGGCGGGGGCGGGTCCGGTAGCGCGACACGGGCGGGTCCCCGGAACGTTAGAACGCTATGGGGTCTTGGCCCCGTGCTATTCCGAGGCACTGGAGCCTCCGGACGAGGTGCGCCGACCATGGTCCGGCATTATTGTTTGTTAGCGGACGCTGGGCAATTCCCGAGCCCTAGGCTCGGTGAGCGTCACAGGACTATTTTGGGAGCACGGGAACGCAAATGACCGCCGTTACACTCGCATCGACCGCAGCGGAACTCGTCGCCAAGGGTAAGGGCATTCTGGCCGCGGACGAGAGCTTGCCTACGATCGAAAAACGATTCAACAGCATCAATATCCCCTCTACGGAAGAAAACAGACGCACCTACCGCCAAATGTTGTTCACCACGGAGAAGATCGAGCGGTTCATCAGCGGGGTGATCCTCTTCGATGAGACCCTTCGTCAAAAGTCCGACGACGGGACGCCTCTCGGCGAGGTGCTTGCTCGGAAAGGTGTGATTCCCGGAATCAAGGTCGACAAGGGAGCCAAGGCCTTTGCGGGTTTCCCAGGCGAGAAGGTGACGGAGGGACTCGATGGCTTGCGCGACCGGTTGGCCGAGTACCGGGATCTTGGCGCACGGTTCGCCAAGTGGCGCGCGGTTATTGCGATTGGCGATCGCCTGCCCACCGCCGCGTGCATTTCCGCCAACGCACACGCTCTGGCACGCTACGCGGCCCTGTGCCAGGAGGCCGAACTCGTCCCGATCGTGGAGCCGGAAGTGTTGATGGATGGTGACCACACGATCGCACGATGTGTGGACGTCACACTGTCGACCTTGGAGAGCGTCTACCAGGAGCTGGAGCGGCAAGGTGTCGAACTGGAGGGAACGCTGCTCAAACCCAACATGGTCCTGTCCGGCAAGGACTGCCCCCAGCAGGCAGGCATCGATGAAGTCGCCGAGGCGACCGTGCGTTGCTTGAACGAGGCGGTGCCGTCGGCGGTGCCGGGCATCGTTTTCCTATCGGGCGGTCAGAGCTCTGAATTGGCGACTGCACATCTGAACGCGATGAATGCTCTGGGCGGCCATCCGTGGGAGCTGAGTTTTTCGTACGGACGCGCATTGCAGGACCATACGCTCAAGGCGTGGGCCGGAGACCCGGCCAACGTGGCCGCCGCGCAACGAGCCCTGTACCATCGGGCGCAGTGCAACGGAGCTGCCCGGATGGGAACGTATACCGGTCAGATGGAGGTAGCGGCGTAGCGGGTCCGAACCATCGTTGCTGCGTTGCATGAGCCCCCGCCCCCGTCGCGCGGGCTACTTCGGTACGATCTCATCCAATGTGCAGGCCAACGCCGGTGCAACTCGATCACGGTCATCATGTGGACGGCTCAGGCGTGCTACAGCGGCCCCGGGGGACCCACAACATCATGCCATCCGCGGTAATCTGCCGTTTCCGCGTCATCCGCGTTGCTGCTCCCGGCCGGCAGCCGTGACGAGGGGACGGCGGCAGCGAAAGGGAGAGAGGCTGGAGTCCACCGCGGATGACGCTGATCGGTGCGGATCACCCCTCGCCCCCGCCCCAGAATTCTTTTGGCTTCTCCCTGGCTATTCCATCTCGATAGGAGCTGACCGAGGGGATCGGCGACGCGATCGAGGTCATCATGTCGAGACAACTTTCACCGGAAATACCGGATGAACTTTTTCTTATGGGGACCCCCACCCCCTCCCCCCCCTGCGGTGCGCGGCCGGCTCCTGGACGCGTCGCCGTGTGGGTCCGCAACGCAGGTCGATTAAGTTTCGCATGTCTGCCATCTCCTCTACAACACGTTACACATGACGGAAGCGACAACCGAGCACCGCCACACGAACCGTCTCATCGACGAGACGAGTCCCTACCTGTTGCAGCATGCGCACAACCCGGTGGATTGGTACCCATGGGGCGAACGGGCCCTTGCGGCGGCCAAACAGCAAGATCGGCTCATTTTGCTTTCGATTGGGTACTCGGCGTGTCATTGGTGTCACGTGATGGAGCGAGAGTCGTTCGAGAACGACGCGATCGCGGCTGTGATGAACGAGCATTACATCAGCATCAAGGTCGATAGGGAGGAGCGACCGGACCTCGACGACATCTACATGGCCGCCACGCTGGCCATGAACCAGGGTCAAGGTGGGTGGCCCATGACCGTGTTCCTCACGCCGGACCTCGAGCCCGTATTCGCGGGCACGTATTTCCCCCCTGTGGATCACCCGGCCCGGCCCGGTTTTCCCACACTGTTGAAGGACATCGCGAAAGCCTGGCGCGAAGACCGTGCCAAGCTCAGGGAGCAGGCTGCGCGGTTTGCGGTGCAGCTGCGTCAACGGCGGGTTGCCGGATCGGCACTGGCAATCGGTGAGACGGAGTTGAGGCTCGCCCTCGCCCAGTACAGTGACGATTTCGATTCAACCTTCGGCGGGTTCGGTGCGGCGCCCAAGTTCCCGCCGGCTACCGGTCTCGCCCTCCTGCTCAGGCTGCACCGCCGGTTTGAGGATGCCCACGCCCTCGAGATGGCGCGCAAGACGCTCGACGCGATGGCGCAAGGGGGCATGTACGACCAAGTAGGTGGGGGATTCTCCAGGTACTCCACGGATCGGCAGTGGTTGGTCCCACACTTCGAGAAGATGCTGTACGACAATGCCCTGCTGGCGCATGTCTACCTCGAGGCGTTCCAGGTGACCGGCGATGATTCGTACCGGCGCATCGCCACCGAAACCTTGGATTACGTGCTTCGTGAGATGACCTCGAGTGAAGGAGGCTTCTACTCCGCGACCGACGCGGACTCCGAGGGTGTCGAGGGCAAGTTCTTCGTGTGGACGCCGCAAGAAGTCGAGGCCGTCTTGGGGGCGGACGACGCGAAGCTGTTCAACGCTTACTACGACATCACCGAGTCGGGCAATTGGGAGGGGCGCAGCATTCCCAACACGCCCCGGCCCCTTGCCGACGTTGCCGTGCAGTTCAAGGAAGATCCCGAGGCGCTCAGGCGGCGGTTGGAAGATCTTCGATCGAAGATGTATGACGCACGACTCGGCCGAGTGAAGCCTGGTCTCGACGACAAGATCTTGACGGCTTGGAACGGGATGATGATCCGCGCTTTCGCGTCGGGACACCGTGTGCTGGGCGATGTACGCTACCTCCGCGCCGCAGAACGGGCTGCGGATTTCCTGCTGGCCACGCTGGTGAGGGAAGATGGCGGGCTGTGGCGCACCTACCGCGCCGGCAAGGCACACCTCAACGCCTATCTCGAGGACTACGCATTCTTCTGCGAGGGGCTCATCGAGCTATACGAAGCAGGGGCTGCGGTGCGGTATCTCCGGGAGGCCGAGCGGCTGGTCGAGCGAACGGTCGCCGATTTCTCCGATCCGGAAGGTGGGTCTTTCTACCACACCGCGGGGGACCACGAGAAACTCCTCATGCGTTACCGGGAAGGGACGGACGGAGCTACACCTGCGGCGAATGCGGTCGCGGCGGCAGCCCTCGTGCGACTCTCGTACCATCTCGATCGCGAGGACCTGCGAGCCTTAGGCCTCCGGTCCGTCCGCGCGTACGGCAGCGTGATGGCCAAGTTCCCTCGCGCGTTCGCCCGGAGCCTGATAGTGGTGGACATGTTGCTCGAGGGCCCGGTGGAGTTGGCGTTCGTGGGGCCGGCCGACTCGCCTGAGTTGGAGGCGCTGCGTCGGGCTGCTGCGAGGCACTTCATTCCCAACCGCATCGAGGCGGTTTACGACCCGGCATCGTCGGACGGGCAGGGCGAGCTTCCGCTGCTCCGGGGCAAGGAAACCGTCAACGGCCGGGCTGCATTGTTTGTGTGCCACAACTTCGCCTGCCAAGCTCCGATTGTCGCACCCGAAGCGGTCGAGTCCGCCCTCTCCTCCGTGAGGGGCCACGGTGAAGCGACCTCCATCACGGTCCGCCTCGAGGGTTGTGCGACCGAGCAAGGCACCGCTCGGTACGCGTCACGTTTCGGCCAGGGGGGCGGAGGCGGGGGCGGGGGCCACCGGCCGTTCGGCACGACGCGGCTCACCTCGAGCATCGTCGGATTCGGTGGGTACCGCGTGGCCGACGGCGTGGCGGAGCACCGCGAGGCGCTCAGGCGTGCCTTGCATTCCGGGGTCAACGTGATCGACACCTCCCCCAACTACACGGACGGTGCGAGCGAGCGGCTGATAGGCGGCGTGCTCCATGAACTGATCGACGAGGGAGAGGTGGCTCGGGATGAGATCATCGTGGTGTCGAAGATCGGATACGTTCAAGGGGAAAGCCACGCCCTTGCCGAGGCCAGAGAAAAGGATGGCCGCCCGTTTCCCGACATGGTCAAGATTCAAGAAGGTCTGTGGCACTGCATACACCCGGATTTTTTGGAACAACAACTACTGCGATCCCTCGACCGTCTCGAGCTGGACACGCTCGACGTCTGCCTGCTGCACAATCCGGAATACTTCCTGGCCGCATCGGCGGCACAGGGCGTACGCCTGGCGCGGGCGCGCGACGAGTTTTACGGACGGCTCGAGAGAGCGTTCTCGTTCCTGGAAGATCAGGTCGCGTTGGGCCGATTGCGGTGGTACGGCGTGTCGTCCAATACCATGACTGCGGCGGCGGAATCGCCCGATGCGGTATCGCTGAGCAGGGTGCTCGACGCGGTGGTGCGGGAGGGGGAGGAGTCGCACTTCGCGGTGATCCAGCTGCCCCTCAACCTCTACGAATCGGGAGCGCTGTTCGAGAAAAACAATGGCCCGGGGCGGGGCAAGACCGCACTGGAGACGGCGCGAGAGCACGGTCTCGCGGTGCTCGCCAGCCGTCCGCTCAACGCCTATACGGCCGACCGGATGGTTCGCCTGGCGGACGTGCCGGAGTCCGAGTCAGCAGTGGATTGTGACCGACAGATCGAGCGGGTTGCGAAGCTCGAGGAGGAGTTCCGAAACACGATCGCGTCCGACGTCACGGTTCAATCCGAAGCCCCGCCACCCGACGACTATTTTCGGTGGGCGGAGCGGCTTGCGCCGCTTCGTACGCAACAGCCGGGTCTCGAACAGTGGGCACAGATCGAGGGGCAGGTGAGTTACCAGGTGGGCCGGATCGCTGCGGCGCTCGGACAGACCCTCTCGGGCGATGTAGCGGAACGCTGGACCGCGTGGCGGGAACGGTACTTCACCGATTTGAACGAATTGCTTGCTGCCATGCGCAGTGCCTGGGCCCGAGAGGCGCGTGCGCAGAGCGAGGCGGTGACGTCGAAGATCCACACCGCGATCCCCGAGTTACCGACGGGTGAGACGCTCTCCCGGAACGCGCTCTGGGTGGTGGCGAGCACCCCGGGGGTCACGTGTGTGCTCAACGGCATGCGTAGTGTGGAGTACGTGCGCGACGCCATCGGTATCATGGAGTGGAAACCCCTCGACAATGTCGAGCGGGCATATCGAGCGGTGCTGGCGGTGCGCGCATGAGTGTGGAAATTCAACCGAACCAATTCGGTCCCTGGCCCTGGGGCGTTCGCTGCCCCATGTTAAGAGTTCCAGCGACCTCATTCCCTAGGAGGACTCCATGAAGCGACGAGCATTTCTCCACACCGGATTTGCTGCGGGCGTATTGGGTGCGGGGGCGGGGACGGTGGGTACGGTCGCGCTGCCCACATTCCTCGGGGCCTCACCGCGGCGCCTCGCGGGCGGCTCGGTCCGACTCAACTCCAACGAGAATCCGTTGGGGATCTCGCCGTCCGCCCGCCACGCGATACTCGAGGGCCTGGATCTGGCCAACCGGTATCCTGGGGATTCGCGCACCCCGGTGGTCGAGGCTGTGGCGCAGAAGCACGGCGTGGGAACGGAGAACCTCGTGATGGGCGCCGGATCGACCGAGGTGCTGCAGATGGCCGTACAGATGATGGGGCCGGACGTGCAACTCGTCATTGCGGACCCCACATTCGAGGATGTGTGGCGGTACGCGACCCCCTGGTCGTTGAAGGTCGAGAAGGTACCTCTCCTAGCAGATTACTCACACGATCTGGGCCGGATGCGCGACATCGTGCGGCGCTGGAATGGTCCGTCCTTGGTGTACGTGTGTAACCCCAACAATCCCACGGCGACCCTGACGTCGAGCGCGGCGGTAGACGAGTGGATCGAGTCCGCGCCCGACAATGTCTTCTTCCTCGTGGACGAGGCCTACTACGAGTACGCGGAATCACAGCCGAACTATTGGTCGGCGCTCAAGTATGTGAAGACCAACCCCAACGTCATGGTGGCCCGGACGTTCTCGAAAATCTATGCCATGGCGGGTCTCCGTCTCGGGTATGGCGTTGGACACGCAAGCATGATCGAGAAGATCGGTTTTCTCGCCAGCAGAAACAACGCGAACCACCTGGCGTGTGTGGCCGCCGTGGCCAGCCTCGAGGACGACGGGCTCATCGAGCGGAGTGTCCACTCGAACGCACACGCGAAAAAGATCGTTGAGGACGCGCTCGACGAGTTGGGAATCGAACGTCTTCCGTCATACGCGAACTTCATGATGCATCGCATCAAGGGTGATCTCGCCGACTACCGAAACCGCATGGCCGAGCAGGGATGGCTCGTCGGCCGTCCGTTCCCGCCTATGCTCTCATACAATCGTGTGTCGTTCTCGACGCCCGATGACATGGAGCGTTTCGCTGAGACGCTGAGAGACTTTCGGTCGCGGGGATGGGTCTGACGCGCGAACGAACACCGGATTGAACGAAGAAAACGCCCGGACATCGTCCAGGCGTTTTCTTTTTGTTGTTCCGCGGCAGTCGGGGCGGCTGTTCCGGTCGACGCGTGCCGGTTCGCCGGTTATTGTTCCGGCCGGATCCACTCCGCAACGCGATCTGCCGTGTCCATCAAGGAAAGCACCAGGCTACGCGCGAGGGCCTCGGCGG